>NZ_ALJG01000355.1 GCF_000286315.1 Paenisporosarcina sp. TG20
TTAAATCATCACGGATTCAGGTACAAGAGACAAACCCAAGTAAATGGATGGATTTGCACCAGGAACTGCCGTTTTCAAAGCAGCTGGTGCAGCAATATAGGAAGCACTCCCTGCTAATACCCCCATTAATGTAGTACCACTTAACCCGAGTTTCGGCAGTTTAAGCCTAAAAAATTTATTTTTGGGCTTTTTAGATAAAACCCCTTATCAAAATGCCTATTTATCAAGGTTTATAAAAATCTAAATTAGGAAAATTAAAATGTAGTGACCTAATATACAATTTATACCATTGAAAAAGTCTTGGTATTTTGAAACACTTATAATATGATTTTTCAACTTTCAAGCAATAGATATTAATTATAGGAGAAATCAGTATGCTCACGGTTATATGTTGTAAAAGTAATACAATTAGTTCATTTGTAGTGACCAAATTAAACAATCAAATCCCTTTGCAACGGGGTTTTTCTGCCCTTCTGCCGAAAGTTGGGTTAAAGAAAGTCCAGTAACGCTACCTACCACTACCCCTATACTTCCAAATAAAACCGGAGCCATCAATCCGAATATGATGATTTTTACACCATGCTTTTTCACCTCTGGTAACCGTTGCCTGGCAATAATGCCCATATTTAAAAGAAATAAAATTAAGACACTACTATATAGATCTAAAAACAGCGGCTTAACAGCAGGTAAAGCTCTTTCTCCCAGCACAAATCCTATAAATAAACTCCCTAGTAGAAGTATGATGCTTTTGCTAAAAAGACTCTCTTTAAATATCTCTTTATCAAGAAAGCTAAAGTTTGGGGGTGATACAACACCTAATCGTTCCGAGAAAATTGCAGATGTCCCTTCCTTTCTTTTCTCAATTATTTTTAAGATGACGATGGAAACTAATATTGCTGGACTTTCCATAACAACCACTAAAGCACTCATAAATCCTTCATATGAAATATTACTAATCGTTAAAAAAGAAGTTGCAGCCCCATAGGTAACAATACTTACCGAACCGTATGTCGCCGCTAGTCCTATTGAATTGTTAATGTCTAATTTCATCGCCTTCGTGAGGAAAAGTACGATTACTGGAATGAGTACACCTAAAATTAATGAAGCAATTAAAGGAACAACCACTGCATCAAATGAATAATGTGAAAGTTCAATTCCTCCCTTTATACCAATAGCGATTAACAAATAAATACTGAGCCCCTCACTTAAACCTTTAGGAAATGCCAAGTCTGATTTTACCAATGCTGCCAGAATCCCTAAAAGAAAGAATAATACTACCGGGGTTAGAAGATTATCAATAACCAAGTCCATTCTCATTTCCTCCTTTTATTTTAAATACCAAACAAAAAAACCGACACAAATTCAGAATAAAAAGTCATAATGACTCTTCTTTTCTGATTTATGTCGGTTTTCCTTCAACTAATCTATAGTTATTTGAAGAACTCCCTGTTCTATTCAAAATACTTTTTATCATAATCACTGGATACCTTAAACACCATAACCCGGTCTCCTGTTACAGTACTTATATCCGTGTAAAAGCTTTTTACTTCTTCACCAGTAATCCTATTGATAATATCTTTTAACTCAGTAATTCCCGATTCAACTAACTCTGAACGAATTCTCTTAATCGAGAGCATACCTTCCTTCGTTTGGCAGACATTATATTCAGCAGGAGTTAAAATGCCACGCAGATTAACGATAATCAAATCTCTTAAAATATCTGTTTTAACTGAGATCGATCCTCTTCCTAGAAAATCTTTTTCCCACTGGGTTAGAGCTTTGCTAATTTCTGCTTCAATTGATTCCTTAGTCTTTTTCAATACAATCCCGCCCCAAACATACTCCTTGACCCTCGTCTACATAGGCAAGTAAATATACCGATTTATTTTATCCTAACTTGTTTAATCTTGTAATCTATCCCTTTTTCATAAAGATAATACTATTACCAGTATGCTAAAGATCCCTCTCATCTTGTGTTTTCTGGAGTGAGACCAATATTTGCTTAAGCAAGACAATGGAAACAGAGAAAATCAATACATTTAACAGGATCACAAAAAAAGTGAATTCAGATCATCATTTCGCAGTTGTTCTATTATCGTTACTATTGAGAAATATAGCAGCCCCAGCATTGGCATTAGTACTGTAAACATCAGTTTGCTATTATTTTTTAAATTTGTTATCCAACGCATCTCGAAGCCTCTTTCCTACTTTTCTATGAAACTTAAAAATTTACCATTAAAAATTCGTTTTTATTTTTACTCGGATATAATTGGATTTAAGAAGATTATTTATTTTGTGAGGTGACTTCCTTCAGAAGAAAATCATTGCCACAAAATATCCTTTTTCTTCCTATCTTTCTTCATTTTTCTGAATATCGACAATAATCTTTTGAATCTCTTCGTTATCTCCTTTAGAAACCATCTAGATAAATTCATTTACTAAGTTTGTGTCAAACTGGCTTCCAGAGTTTTTTCCCAACTCCTCTAATGCTTCTTCCACTGTATAATTACAGTTTCGATAAATATACCTTTCCCTGGTCATTGAATCAAAAGCCTCACAAATATTAATGATACATTCTTGAATCGTTATTTCTTCACCTTTTAATTCGCGTGGATACCCTTCACCATCCCATCGTTCATGATGTTCTAGAATATAGGTTGCGGCGATGGCATTTCCAAATATATTTCGAACAATCGTATTCCCAATGTGAGTGTGTGATTTCATTATGATGCGGTGATTGCCTGTGTGAATAAGTTTTTGAAAGTTGCATTTCAACTTATCCACCACGGCCTCCTGTACCGGTACGAATCAGGCAAGGTTCCGTGACAGAATTCCTCTAACTATAGCATACAAGCCCCTGCGAAATAACAGGACCCGCCAGGTTTATTTGGTGTGTCCATTTTTGGTGATTCCGTGTTGCTTAGTGTGCAGGCGCGCGAGCCGAAGACCCTGCAGCGAGCGGAGCGAGTGAAGCCGCTGATGCCGTGCCCGTGGCAAGCAAGCGCCGGAATGGAAATCAGCGACTTAGTGCATCTCGATCACTCTTTTCTCCTGAAAAATAAACGGGAAAACTCTTGACTAATGGTCAGAAAGCGCATGTTTCTGCATCGCTACGCTAGCTTCGAAACGTGATAGTGCGTTGTAACGGAAATCGACAGCGTCATTAAAGAGGGCTGCCCTTAAAAGTCATTTTCTTTGACTATTGGGACAGCCCCACGTTTATTGTTATAGGAAAATTTTTAATAAGACCTCATTTACTTATGATACGGTTCCCCTTAGCAGGTCTAATGAGGTTTTACCCTATTCCATTTTAGATAGCTGGCTGAAGGATCTTCCTAATCTCTCCTACTTCAACAGCTCTTCCGGAATCAGCTTAAATCCTTCAATCATCGTGTCTTCTTCCACCTCGATCATTAGATACCGTTTGCCATTGTGATTGACCTGTCTGACAAATCTCAAGTCTTGTGGGCTGATCGTAATATTCGCTACTTTCGTGCTGATTTTGATTGACTTGGATGCGTAACTTGGAACGATATGGCTTGCTTTCAGTTCATACGTTTTGTCGTCGACCACCTGCTGAAAGGCCCTTTCCACTTTTTCCGTATTCACATCTTTTACACCGCTCGCCTTCAGCACACGTTCAACCTCTTTAGTATCCAAAGTAGGAGTACTCCAATCTTCGTCCTCATTCTCTTCTTCCATCACCAACATATAATTGATTTCATCATACACACTCGCGAGGGTTTTCGAATTCACTTCATCACCAATTATTGCTTTGACAATTTCTTCAAACACCGCTTTATCTTCCTCGGCAGTCATGATTTCCTTGCCGTTCAACACATTCTCGATAAATTGCAAATCCGGTTTATTCGCTTTGCCCGCAGCATAAAGGATGTGATTGACGTCTGCGGCGTTGTCCGTGAAGCAAGGGAACAGAAATCCACCAATTGGAGAGGCAAGTTTAATGACCGTATCGGCTAGCAGACTCGACTTAAACTCCCTCTCGATAAAATCAAATACCAGTGAACGTTTCGGCAGTTCGGTTTGATTCATGCTACTAAGAATAAAAGGTGTGGTATACACTTCATCCCGAACGTTTATTTCCGTTTCATCAGAATTGCGTTTCGTCGTTTTATAATAATTTCCACGAATGAATGTGACGACCATGTCCTTTTCATATTGGATGTCCTGAACCATCTTCAAGGCGATACGTTGCATATCCGCTTTCCATTCACCTACATCATCTGTATGAAGCCCCTGATATAAAAGTCGTTGCGTATGGTCCGTTTGCTCCTCAGCTTGAGACTGAAACTTTACCTCAAACAGCTTCACATCCAGTTTCCCGCCTAAAACCTTTTTAAAGTTGGTAAGGAACAACTCTTGCTGCTCCCGGTCCAACAAGGAAAATGACTGACTCTCCTCATGATAGATATCACTGCTTTCCTGCTTGATGTAAACGTTATAAATATCAGCGATTTTCAGTAAATCAGAATCCATCTTAAATTGTTTGCTAATCGCTGCTATGTCCTTCTTATTCATCTCTAATTCCAACTCCCTGGCTAGTAAGATCCGTGATATTGAATTAAAATCCGTGTTCTATGCAAAAAAAAGAGTATCCAAAGCTACAATTTAGCTGTTGACACTTCTTTATTATAACAATATTTAAGATGCATAAAGGAACACAGTCGGTTTTTTGTGGGTAGTAATTTGGGCTAAGGGATTTCCAATATATTTAATTGTCTGCTCTTTGGCATCCGCGTCATCTTTAGCTAATTTCAACCGATTGGATCTGGATCTGCTGTGTCCCTTAAAAATTGTACTTTCTATAAGTGTAGGTTTGGCTACTTTCATTTTAAAGATAGTCCGGTTTTTTTGTATTTATTTTTAAAGATTTTTTGTATATACCCGTTGATTTTTAAACACTTAATAGATTGTAGTGAGCAGCGGTGGAAAACATCTGCTCCTGTATCGCTACGCTAGCCTCGTCGCAAAGCATAAGAACCAATTACCTTTGGTCCTATTCTTTACTGCGGGAACAACGTGTCCAGGTCAGACCCCAACAATGGAACGAAGGCTATGACGCAACAACGCGAGTCCACGCCTTCGTGACCAACACCCTGTTAGCCCGAGAAACTCACTTACCGCCCGCGGAAAGCGCTGCCCGTTTCTGAATTGCTACGCAAGCTTCGAAATATGAAAGTGCGTTGTTACGGAAACTTTCAGCATCATTTTTATATGAAAAAAGGATTCCTTAAATGTCATTTTTTATGACTATTGGGGAAAGCCCCATGCTTATTGCTATAGGAAAAAGTTTTAATAAAACCTCATTTACTTATGATACGGCTTCTCCTGGGTTTACCTTAAACGCATCGGTTATATAAAGAGGGAGCAGACTCTCCACATGAATGTCTGCTCCCTCTTAAACCTATTACTGAGTCATTTACGAGCCCATGCAGTAATGGCTGCAATATCCTCAGGGGTTGTCCTGCAACAACCTCCGATGATTTGGGCACCAGCTTCATACCACCGTTTTGTGTTAGAGGCAAAAGAATTTGCCAAAAGCTCTTCATTCCATGTTTTACTTGTTGCATCGTATTCTTCACCTGAATTAGGGTAAACAATTATCGGTTTGGAAGATCGACTTTTTATTTCTTTAATTAGTGATTCTATGAATTCTGGTGCTGAACAATTGATGCCGATTGCAGCTACTTGCTGTTCTCCATCTAACCATTCGCCGCAATTGGATATTCTTTCCCCATCACTTATGTGATACCCATCCTTCGCACTAAAACTGAACCAAGCATAAACCTTCGGGAATTCCTTTAGTACCTTCACAATTGCTTTAGCTTCTGCAAGACATGGAATGGTTTCACACGCTAAAATATCAGCCCCTGCTTCCACCAATACCTTTATCCTGTCTTTATGAAAGGCAACCAATTCATCTTCGTTTAAAGAATAATCACCCCGATATTCAGAGCCATCCGAAAGAAAAGCGCCATATGGACCTACAGAGGCTGCAACTAATGGTTTTGGTCTGTTCGATTTATCATCCAACTCTGTCCAAAATTCATCACGGGCCTCTGCTGCAAGTTGAACAGACTTTTTGATCAATCCAAATGCCTCTTCCTCTGTCAATCCTATGGCTTTAAAGCCTTCAATAGTCGCCTGGTAGCTGGCAGTAATAGCACAATCTGCACCTGCTAGAAAATAATCCAGATGAACCTTCTTTATCAATTCTGGATTTTCCATCAGTATTTTTGCTGACCATAAACGATCATTCAAATTGCATCCATAATTCTCAAGCTCTGTAGCCATTGCACCGTCAAGGATGACGATAGGAAAGTTATTCAAAATTTGTTCTATAGGATTCACTCCAAAACATCCTTCCAAATCCAAACTCGTTTCACCATCTTTTAATGGGGTCTAATTGCTTTAACTAAAAACTACTTCGTTCTTTCAAATTTTGGAGTATTAACTCTAAATCAAAAGAGGAACTCAGTTCGTCAAACAATAAAACTTTTAGAAAGAGACTCTCTTTATTTATAAAAGAGAGTCTCTTTTTCGATGGTGATGACCTGTTTTGTTTCAGCTGCTTCCATGATACCTAAAATGACTTTCAGCGATTTAAGAGCATCCTCGCCAGTGACAATCGGCTCCTTATTCAAACGAATTGAATCGATAAAAGCGTCAATGACTCCGCTGTTTGTCTGGTTATCGTTAGTTTGGATAGCTTCCAGCTGGTAATTTATTTTCTCACCAGAACGCATGATGATTTCAAGCTGGTACTCTTCGTTATGATAAATTTTCATAATACCTTTCTCGCAATAGACAATGGTGCTGTTATCTTCTTCTCCGTAATAAGTCCAGGAGAAGGCGGCGTTTCCGAGACGCCCTTTTTTTGTTGCCAAGCTGCATACGAGATTGTCGCATACTTCAATTGGTTCACCATTCTCATCAACTTTATGCAGGGCTCCCTGAAATGCACTCACTTGGACAATTTCATCGTCGAGCAAGTAATGCAGCAAATCTATTTTGTGGATGCCAAGATCTCCGCCGACGCCAAATCCGGATCGCTCCTTTTTGAAAAACCATGTGGAATTGGTCTTATTGATGCCCCAGGCTTCAGGACCTGAATGTCCGAATGCCGTACGGAACGTCAACACATTTCCAAGGTCCCCGCTGACAATGATTTCTCTTGCTTTTTGGTGCGCGCGCGTAAAACGCTGGTTATGGTCAACCATCAGTTTTTTTCCGGATTTTTTCTGGGCATCCAGAATTTCTCTCGCGTATTCTATCGTCAATGAAATCGGTTTTTCGCACAGCACATGCTTTCCGCTCAAAAGCGCCTGGGTAGAGAATACATGGTGATACTCATTCGACGAACAATCGCTGATTGCAACGATACCGGGATCAGCAAACAATTCATCGACACTCTGTACAACAGTCCCACCAAACATGGCTGCCATTGCTTCTGAACGGTCGAGGTTACGGTCGTAGAAGACGATTTCATCGACATATGGATTCGCTGAATATTCCGGTGCATGGCGTATTTTTGTAATGGACCCGCACCCGATAATACCTACCTTGATGCCCATTCGATCTCCTCCTACTCTCTTTTTTGGAACACAACAGCAATGATGATGATCAATCCTTTAACGAATCCCTGAAGATGAGGAGAGACATTCATCATATTCATCATATTGTTCAGGATACCCAAAATCAGGATGCCAAAAAGCGTTCCGATTATTTTTCCGCGTCCACCGGTCATACGCGTTCCTCCAATTATAACTGCTGCAATGGCATCGAGTTCGTATTGCGAACCCGAACTTGAAGAGGATATCGAATTCAGGCGCGAGGTTTCAATGACTGCAGCGACCCCGACCAACATACCAATGAGCGTATAGACCACGATTTTGATACGGTCCACGCGGATAGCTGACAGCATCGCCGCTTTTTCGTTCGAACCAATTGCATAGACGTACCTGCCGAATCGGGTTTTGTGCATCAATATATAAATAAGTACCGCCATCGTGAAGAAAATGACGACGGGAAAATCCAAAATCCATAAATTATTGTTGGCGATTGCAGTAAATCCGCTGACTTCAGCTGATACACTGCCTACTTCAGCGAGGAATTCTTATCTTCTGAAGTTACAAAAAATGGAAGTGTCTTTTCAGTAAAAAATGTGGAAGTATTCACTTAAACAAACGGGTGGCGGTGGCGATGCTTGAATAAAGACATTACGGCTCCCTTTATGGGGGACGTTCACACGGAGCAACTCGACGGACTACTAAACTATACTTTCTCGGTTCCCGCAGATCTATAGGGAGTTACGAAGTCGCTCTCCTCTACCGTTCCTACTAGATACGAAAAGAACCCATACTTTTTATACGCTAGCCTTCCGATCGGGTACGTCCTGTGAAACCTCTGTAACGGAGGTGGAGGAACAAACCCAAGTCTAGCGATAAGTAATAATCTTTTTTGAACCGTGCATTGCACCTGTCTGGTAAGAACGTGGGAACATCATTTCAAAATAATAATGATGCTACAGTACAAGCTCTTCGATTAAGAGTAACTTAAAACTTATAATTAATAATACCATCGCTAGTTGGTACGCGGAATGCCTGGAAACTGGCACGTTCCGTGTGGAGTAGGCGAAAAACTGGCGATAACTTCAAATGCTTACCTATTACTAACAAAGTTGAAGAAAGGCATCTTGAAAGATAAAGAAGTTGTAATATCTATGACAAATAAATTAGCAGTAATTCGAGCATCAATTACCAGGAGCATTGAAACATCAAAGTAAGGCAAGTTGAATCTTTTATCAACCAAATCGAAGCGGAGATAGGTAAATCTATAACAATCGAACACGCAGATTTATTGATCCAGCTTGTAAGGTTATAGTAACATTCAAAAAGGTCTTGTGTGACCCTTAAACGGGAACACAAGGCCTTTTTTTCTACGATATTAAGATTAACGCACATGCTACATCTCGGGAACGATTGATCTGCAAGTCAAACTAAACGATTTGCACTTTGGCGGACACTACGAACGTTTTCTTAGCATATTTGAACACTTCTTGCTAGTTGACGGACGAAACCAGTTATTCAAACATTTTCTAAATCATTTAAGAGTTTCTGTATCCGTTAATCCCCGTTAGTTATGGTAAGGTTCCCCTTTTTATCCCAAAGTGAGGGGCATTTTTTAGCAGCTGGTACTGAGGAAATAATAATAATGGCATTCGGGGTCGTTTCGTTTCTAAGTGGCGGTACCCCAATTGTCCTTTGCGTAATAGTTTGACAAGTTGCACTCTAAAAATTTACAAAAACCGTCCAATACTTGTAACAGCCACCTGAGACAAGCATGTATTTTATTATTGCAATCACTCTACTTTATCCGTACCACGGTTTTCCTTTTTCAATTTAACATCCTGCTCTTTTGTGAAATCCGGTTCCTCACCGAATTCTGTTCTTAAATTAGGATTGGAGAAACTTGAATGTCCATCGTTAACCGTGTCGACCTCTTCATTAAGTAGTATGTGTTAAAATCTATGGTAAGGTTCTAGAATCAAATTAACTTTCATTTTCATTTATCCCTGTAAACAAAAAAAGACTAGTCGATTTGATTGAACTCTTTTAGTGAATGTATGTAATGAATTTATATTCATCACCCATTCACAGAATATCTATTCTATCAAAAAAATTGGAAAAATAGGGTATTAAATAACGAAAACCATAACTCTAAACTGAGTTATGGTTTCACATTTATTTATGATACGGTTCACCCTTAATTATCCGAAATGCTCGATACACCTGCTCCACTAATACCAATTTCATCAACTGATGTGGCAAGGTCATCTTTGAAAATGATAGTTTTTCATCCGCTCTCTTCATGACATCTTCGTGTAAACCAAGTGATCCTCCTATTATGAAAGCCACTTTGCTGCGGCCGTATGTCATAAGAGATTGTATATCTACAGCCAACTGTTCAGACGATTTCATTTTTCCTTCTATTGCTAATGCGATGACATACGTATCATCGCTTATTTTGGATAAAATCCGTTCACCCTCTTTTTTCTTGACGATTTCCATATCTGCAATACTTAAGTTTTCGGGTGCTTTCTCGTCTGCTACTTCTACTATTTCAACTTTTGCATAACTTCCTAATCGTTTCGTGTATTCTTCAATCCCCATTTTTAAATACTTTTCTTTTAGCTTTCCTACTGAAATTATTACGATATTCACAGGTTATCCACCTTTACATTTTGTTTACAAACACTTTATCCACAGAAGTTATCCACATATACACAGGGTGAAACTATATATGGTGTGCAATCATATGTTCGCCACTAAATAGATTGCTGTAACTTCGCAGTAATCACATTTTGTGGATAACTTTTCTTCGTCCGTTAATTCTGTTAAAATTGGAAAGGTATTTTGTTCAGCTACAAACATATCAAGTGCATGATCTATATGGGTTTGACAACATTTAATTTTCATTTTTTATCATCCTTTCGATTTCCGAATTATCCTCAAAGTTATTCACAATTTATTGTTATTATCCACAATCTATTTTAACAAAGTAAAAGCGAGTAGGAAAGGTGCAACTTCGCACTCCTACTCGCTTTAAAATTTTTTTAAGAATCGGAAAATGTTATCCACAATCAAATAATAGTATAGATATTACACAGCTGAATTATCTTTTAATATTAATTTGGACTCCATCAGTTCCCCACCGCGATATATTTTCACAGTTAAGTCCTCTCCAACTTCTTTTTCATTGTATAAATGTTTACGTAATTCAATCATATTCTCAATTTTTTCTCCATCCATTTCAACGATAACATCATACTTTTTTAATCCAGCTACATCTGCTGGAGATCCTTCAATCACTTCGTCAATAACTACTCCCATAGAAATTTCTTCTGGTAAACGAAGCGTTTCACGTTGGTGCAAAGCAGAAACATTAGTTACATCAACAAGTGTAACTCCCATTGATGGACGTTTTACTTTTCCAAACCTTTCTAGGTCTTCGATGACTGGAATAACTGAGTTTACAGGAATTGCAAGTCCCATTCCTTCAACTGTTGCTTGTGAAATCTTCATTGAATTAATACCAATTAATTGTCCTGTTATATTCACAAGTGCTCCACCACTATTTCCTGGGTTAATCGCAGCATCTGTTTGTAATACTTCAGCTTGCCAATCTTCTTGGTTGTCTCCATTTAAATCTACAGGGATCGTACGGTCTTTACCTGATACCACACCTGTTGTCACTGATCCTGAAAAGTTCAATCCGAGTGGGTTTCCAATTGCAATTACTGGTTCTCCTAATCTTAATGCATCAGAATCTCCAAATTCAGCAACTGTCGTTACCTTTGATGCGTCCATTTCAAGAACCGCTAAGTCAGTCCAAATATCCGCGCCTAGTAACTTCGCTTGTACTTTTACACCATCTGCTAAAGTTACTTCAATCTCATTTGCACCTTCAATCACATGATTATTTGTAATGACATATGCTTTACCATTGGCTTTTTTGTATATGACACCTGATCCTGTTCCCGCTTCTTGTCCTTCACTTGATGGGCTTAAGAAATTTGATGTGGATTGAATATTCGTGACACCTACGACTGAATCTCCGGCCTTTTCCACTGCTTTAGTAACATCTGTTGTGGTATCCATAGTTATCTGTTGGGTTTCGTTTAATACATCAGATGAATCGTCCCCGTTAACTGAAGTATTACTTCCTGGCATTATGCCAACGAGCGAAGGTAACATCAGCCATACGATTAGTGCCCCAATCATTACACCTATAAGTCCACTGAAAAAGTAGCCTCCTTTACTTCCTTTTTTGACATTCCTTAATTTTAATCTATATTCTTCCTGTCCCTCTTGAGGTTCTTGAGGTTTTTCATCATAATATCCCATACCTTTATCGTCCTCTCTGCTATGTGTTATCTTTACTTTACCCGTCCAACATTAAAATTAGATGAAAATAGCTTTAAAACTTCCTCAAAGTTATAGATGAATTTTTTAATAATAATAACTATACGATAGAATGATATCAATTGATCACTATATCAACAAAAAAAACCTCATGAATTATGAGGTTTAGACAGTTACTAGTTTAGTTGCTTTATTTGTATCAGTATCATATAGATTCAAAAATTCACCTGTTACTATTCCACAAGATTTGAGTGTTTGTGTAACACTCATTCGGGCCAAATCTTTCATGTTATTATCTTTACTTAAGTGTGAAAGATAAATACGTGTAGGCTTCTCTTCAACTACTTCACTCATTGCGACTGCAGCATCTTCATTGGATACATGGCCTACGTCACTTAAAATACGACGTTTTATTGACCAAGGATAGCGACACATTTGTAGCATACCAACATCATGGTTACTTTCAAAGATATATGAGTCTGCACCTTGAATATAGCCTTTCATCCGATCACTGACATATCCAGTGTCGGTAATCAATACTAATTTACGCCCATTCTCATGGAACACGTAAAACATTGGATCCGCTGCATCATGAGATACTGCAAATGATTGAATATCAAGCGATCCAAATGTTTTCACAGTTTCCATGTCAAAATGAAATCGCTGATCTAGTGGAATCTTTCCAACTAAGTGGTCCATTGCCTTCCACGTCTTGACGTTAGCATAAATGGGAACTTGATATTTACGGGCAACTATTCCTAGACCTTTTATGTGATCACTATGTTCATGCGTGACTAAAATTCCGCTTAACTTTTTATTATTGCGGTCAATAGAAGTTAACAGTTCATCTATTTTACGTCCACTTAGACCAGCATCAACTAAGAATGCATGTTCTTCATTTTCTACATAAATCGCATTTCCACTACTACCGCTTGCTAACACACTAAAACGCATGACGAAAACTCCTTATTGTTCTACTATTTCCTCGGGATCTTTGCTAAATTCAATAATCTTGCCCTCTACAGCATTAACAAAGTAGTCTTCATTCGTACCATCTTGTAATTCTACACGAACTCGCCAGGTGGGTGCAAACACTTGTGTCTCTGTTAATTGAACGAGAGTTGAATAACCTAAGCTTATCAATGAAATTGTAGAGTTAGGTTTTATCAGATTCCGTTGATACAAGACTTCTACAGCTGTATCATCTGTTAATAAGTTTTCGGTTTGCTCAAAAGCTTCAAGATCTTCCAGTGCTGTCTGTTCATATTTGTACACTTCATTTTCTTCATTCCAATAGATTGTAAGAAGTGCATTTTGATTATGAAAGATCTGTCGATTATTTATCGTTTGAAAATAAGTAGCTTCCATAGAAGTTTCATCAATTTTAAACAATTCATACGATGCACCATTGAATACATGTTCATTTACAAATAAGTTTACAACTGTGGGATTAACTAGAGTACCGAGACCAATTGGTTCATTAAAACTGGCCAAAAGTTCTGTGCTATTAAATACTTCGTATGTCTGATTTTCTGATTCTGGTAAATCTTCAAAGGAATACACCTGAATATTTCCAGAAGCATATGACTCTTTAATGGTATCTACAGGTGTACTGTTAAAACGAATATTATCTGCTTGCAGTCGCTCTTGAATTGTTGTTTCACCATCTACTTGGTATTCTTGTGCTTCATTATAACGATTAAAAAACAACAAAAACAAGAAAATATTTAAAATAAAAAAAACGATAATAAAGATAGTTTTAATCTTATTCCAATCCAACCTACTCACCTCCTAAATCATCAGACACGAAGCGTGTCCAGATATTATTCGATAAATAAAACCATGTTGGTTCTAAAATAAGTAAGCGTTGTTCATTATCACGTGTTAAATAATAACCCAATGTAATTTCATCAATATTGTTAAAATCAATTTCTTTCATCCTGTTCAACGCTCGAGATACTTTCTCCCCTGAAGCCAAATTCGAAATTACAGTATCAAATGGCAAGGACAAGTCAAGGGTGTAATACGGTCTCAAATAATTATAAATACCAGGGCTTCCCCAATAAGCTGTAATTTTAGTAGAAGTATCACCACTGAAGACCGGATATCCTAACAAAAATAATTGATAATCGATTTGTTGATTTATTGGATTAATACCAGCAAAACGAAAATCGTCAGTCCACCCACCATGTTCATTTACAAAGTCTAGGCTATCGAATACCAATTTTGAAGGGATGGCAGGCGTAAATATTTCAGAAGAAGGATTTACAAAACTTAAAGTATGTTCTAGTAAATTTACATCCATCAAAGCGGTACCATCCGAATACTGTGCATGATTTGCCCCCACAGGACTTTGTCTCACTAGGTTAGGGTCATTAAATAGCGCATCTCGAAAGCGATTTATATCAATCTCTTTCAAGTAATACGTATATCGAATACTCTCCACATCATCTTCAATAAGAAACAGAGATAACTTGCCTTCTCGTTTAACTTCTACGTATTCTGAAAAATTCACATTTGGTGAAACAACTTTCTGTTTGAATATTTCCATATCTACATTTTCTGCTATTGCCGAATATAGGGTATTTGTTTTTGAACTAGCGAAGTATATTTTTAGATTTTCACTATCAGATTGACCCCAATTAACAATTAAGCGATCAAAACTACTCTCAGGAATGTCTGTGATGGAAAAAGGTAAGATTCTATCGTATACCGAAAACGGTACATTGTCTTGGAAAAACAATGTAATGCCATTATCTGTAGTCATCAATTTATTTAAATTATCGTTATCTAAATTATTATTTTCTAACTTCAATTCTCTTAGTTCCCAATCCTTCATTATACTAACAACTAGATCTAAATCAAACTGAACCATAGAACCAGTCAATTTGTTTTCCTGGTTTACAATCATTTTGTAAGGCTTTATTACATCATTTATACGTTTTTGTTCAGCAATAGATATATTCACAACTGGTGGTTGTTGGTTAGTTTCATAAGTCGGCGTATAAGTCCATATTGTGAATGTTAAGGTTATACTTAAAAAGACTAACAGGGTTAGAATAACCGATTTAGTTTGCTCTACATATCTCAATCCCATTCACCTGCCTCATCTAACTCAATTGGCAAAGTGAAGAATATCGTCGTTCCATAACCTTCTTCACTTTCTGCCCATATGGCGCCACCATGCGCTTCTATCATCTCACGAGCAATTGCAAGACCAAGTCCTGACCCACCCATTGATCTAGCGCGTGCTCGGTCAACACGATAGAAACGATCAAAAATTCGTTCTACATTTTCTTGTGGAATCCCCATGCCATCGTCAGAAATCATTGCTTTTAATAAACCGCCCTGAACAATACAGCCAAAACGAATATTACCGCCGTCTGGCGAATACTTTAAAGCATTCGAAATAATATTATCGATGACTTGCGTTAACTTGTCAGTATCGATTTCCACAAAATATTGTGCCTCTGGCAACAACCGAAGAAAATGTACATCTTGTGATCTTGACATTTCAAAGCGATCTATGATGCGATTAAAGAATTTATTAAATTCAACAAGCTCTTTGTTCAAATCAGAACTTCGGCTATCCATTTTAGATAGCTGCAACAAATCATTTACTAATCGAATCATCCGTTCAGTTTCTGTTTGTGTAACGTTTAAAAATGATGGGGCTAATTCTCGGTCTTGCCAAGCACCGTCCGCTAGGGCTTCCAAATAACTACGCATTGTAGTGAGAGGTGTACGAAGTTCATGAGAAACATTTGCTACAAATTCACGTCTCTCCATATCAATCTTCTCTTGTTCGGTATTATCATGGAGAACCGAAATAATTCCATTCACAAACCCAGTTTCTTTTTGAATAACTGAAAAGTTTACTCTTAGAATATAGTTACGTTCAGGTGAACTAAAATCAAGATTAATGGAGTCTTTCATATGAATTAAGTCTTCAAACGTATATTCTGAATCAATTCCAAGAACGACTGAAATTGGTCGATGCATGACCAGTTCTCTCGGAACCTTTAAAAGTCGAAGTGCAGTTTCGTTAATTAACATAATTCGGCCTTTTCGATCGGTTGCAATCACACCGTCTGTCATATTAGAAAGTACAGAGGCCAATTTACGCCTTTCACCTTCTGTTGTCGACTGGGCTTCTTGAAGTCGATTGGTTAAATGGTTAAAGGCAATCGCTAGTTGACCAATCTCATCATTACCGTAAACTCGTACTTTACGAGAAAAGTTTCCTTTTGCCATGGCTTGGGCTTGTCTACGCATATCAGAAATTGGTCTAGTAATTGTTTGAGCAATTAATATACCCAAAATCACTGTAATTGCGAGAGACATAGCTGTACCACCTGCAAGAATTAAATTGATCTCACTCATCTGCTCAAACACAGTTTCAATATTTGATTCTAAATAAATCGCACCTAACACTTCACCTTGATAGATTATAGGCGAAGCTAATACCCAAATCCTATCCTTTTTTTGCAGATCTACTTTAATAGTATTAAACGGAGTTTCAGAAGAGATAGATCTACGAACATTCGTATCCATTGAACGTTGACCCACAATCGATTGTTTATTTGTATCGGATGTAGCTAATATGCGAAAATTGGTGTCCACTACACGAATTTCATTAATGTCTTCTGATCGCACACTATAAAGTACGGTACGCAAACTTTGTTCTATAGTTGGGTCTTCTTCTCCACGCTTTTTGATAATTTCTGCACGCATACTAAACTCCAACAAATCCACTCGTTGTTGAATGGATTCGATGAAGCTGTCTTTTAGCGTATCTTCTAATTCACGTGCAAAATATAAACCAATGATTTGCATAGCTATTACTATCAGCAATATGTAAACCAATACGAATTTTACGTGAATCGACTTAAAAAAACTTACCTTTTGCATGCTGACTACTCCTGTTCAGGATTACGCATATAATACCCTACACCACGACGTGTCACTATCCACATCGGATGACTTGGGTTGTCCTCAATTTTTTCGCGAAGGCGACGAATGGTTACGTCAACTGTACGAACATCTCCAAAATAATCATATCCCCACACAGTTTGCAATAAATGCTCACGTGTCATCACTTGACCTAAATGTTTCGCTAAGTAATGCAGCAATTCAAATTCACGGTGAGTTAATTCTATTGACTCTTCTCGTTTCAGTACTAAGTATGCATCTGGTTGAATTATTAGTAAACCAACTACAATTTCATTTGACACTTCTTCTGTACCCTCCGCCTGAGAAGTTTGATGGCGGCGCATATTTGCTTTTACACGAGCAATCAATTCACGTGTACTAAATGGTTTTGTTATATAATCATCTGCACCTAGCTCTAAACCAAGCACTTTATCAATTTCAGAATCTTTAGCTGTTAACATTATGATAGGGAAATCGTGTTTTTTGCGAACCTCACGACAAACTTCCATGCCATCTAAGTTTGGTAACATAATATCTAGTAACATTAAATCGGGTTTTACTTCTTCTACTTTTTTCAATGCTTCGTCTCCATCATAAGCACAAAAAACGTTATAACCTTCTTTTTTTAAATTAAATTGTAAAATATCGGCAATCGGCTTCTCATCATCAACTACTAAAATGGTTTTAATCATACTTCGTCATCCTCTCAATTGCAATCTAGCTATATGAAAACGAGTAAATGAATTTAGTCTCTTTATACTACATACTGTATCACGCTTTACCTGATTACGCATCTATAGGATTAAGTGGTAGATATAATAAGTATTTCCCGGGCAATACTTCGACAAATTCTACTGAAAGTCGTCAAAAGCTTAATCTATTTCGACAGCTATAGTTCGTTTTTTAGAATAAATGGGTAAACACTCTACATAATGCCCCTTTAAACTTTCGAACCTAAAACCGTTAGACCCCCTAGCGCACCTTTTTTCTGGAACAAATAATCTATTGAAACGTATACTTCCAATACTATGAAAAAACGACCAACTCTGTAAAATTGATCGTCTCGTGATTTTTATTGTCTTACAAGACTCAACGGATCAATAATTTTACCGTTTTGAATTATCTCAAAGTGTAAATGTATTCCTGTAGATCTTCCAGTTGCCCCCATAATTCCTAAATTCGTTCCAACTGGCACACTTTGTCCAATATTAACGTTTATAGAAGCTAAGTGTGCATAAACTGTTTCATATCCATTGTTATGGTTAACTACCACTTTGTTGCCATATGATCCATCTCTACCAGCAAAGGTAACAACGCCGTTATCTGATGCTTTAATTGTATAATCACTTGGTCTAGCAATATCAATTCCGCGGTGGAATGAACCCCAACGATTACCCATCTTACTTGAAATGTAACCACCCACAGCCGGCCAAGAGAAGTGGCCTGTACCACGAGAAGGAATTATTTTTGTTCCATTTAAGACAATGTTATTTTTCATTTCTTTCACAACAACTTCTTGTTGTACGGAACTATCGATTTGTATTCCATTTTGTTCATGTATTAAATAGGTCGTTTCTTTAATTCCGTTACTGCCTTCTTGAATAACTTTTGAATCACCTTTAAACATCTCATCTGACTTTTGTTCTTGATTTTTAAATTGAACTTCTTCTGTTACTTTCTTCTCACGAACAACTTCTACGTTCACTAAAGGCTCGTAATCAGTTACTAACAACTCTTGTCCAATTTGAAGGATACTATTTTCATCAACGCCGTTATTTAACTCTGTTAATTTCGCAGAAGTTATGTCATGTTTAGAAGCGATTTTGCTTAACACGTCACCAGATTGGACGATATATACCTTCTCTTCTAAAGTACCCCTTAAAAGGTACTTTACGGCCTCAGCAGCAGTCATGATGTTTTCAGGTTTCGTTTGTTGTGTCACACCAGAAACTGATTCACTTAAGTTTACTTCTACAATACGGGTTTCATTGTTCTTTAATTCGGGTAAAGATTGTTGAGAATGTTTTCGTTTTTCAAGTTCAGCAAGCTCTTTTTCAGAAACTGATTGAAGTTTAAGGTTTTTAACAACTTCATCATAGGTTGCTAAATCACTAACGTAGACAGCAATTTCGTTATTAACAGACAATGCAAAAGCATCGGTTTCAATAGTTATAAGACTATCTAGTTTATCCAATATTATTGTATCGTTTGTTTGTTTATTAAAGACTTGTTCAGAAACGATAGATATATTTGATCCAGCACTTAAAATAAGATTATCGTATTTGGTGTTTGCAATTGCTAATTTATCATTAACAAGTTCTTTTACTGCATTTTCATCAGATACTACCCCTACGTATTGATCACTAGCATATATATGAAAGACCTTCTGTAACTGTGCACTATCATTGTCATTTGCAAATCCTGTACTCATTGTCAAACTAGAAGTAAATAATACTATAATGGCTGTTTTTTGTATTATATTTAATGTATTATTTCGTTTTAAGTTCATTGTTAGCCCCTCTCGAAAATTCACTCTATAATTAAGAATGACTCTCTCGTTATAAAAATTTGCGCCCCTATAATTTAACACAAACTATCTGACTGTTGTAAATAAGTACCATTCTGTAAAACAAATGACTCATTTGAACCATAAATTTCAATTAATTTCATTATTTTGGGTTTTATTTAATTCTAATTTACTATTATATTTTTAAGTTAATTATATTTTCTCTCTATTTTCATCTTTTTACTCCTTATTTAGCAGATTTTATGTCATATTTGTCATAATTCAATGTCATTTCCTATCGGAATCAAAAGAAATGCTGTAAAATTAATATATTCATTGTGAAAAGAGGTCAAATATTTTGACAGATGAACAACAGTTACAAGTAGTTCATAAACATCAGGCTTCCCACCGAAAAGCATCCAAACCCGTAATAGCGAAGCGTATTCTAATGATTATTGCTGGTGCTATTTTAATGGCAATGGGTATAGAGTTATTCCTTGTACCTAATCAATTATTAGATGGTGGAATTGTGGGTATATCCATCATTTTATCTCATTTAACAGGTATACAATTGGGACTATTCATTTTCCTCTTAAACATTCCTTTCTTCTTTATAGGATACAAACAAATTGGTAAAACTTTTGCTCTAGCAACTGTATTAGGTATAACCGTCCTTTCTATTAGTACATATCTCTTACATCCAGTAGCACGATTCACAGATGATTTGCTCCTTGCTACTGTCTTTGGAGGCATAGTATTAGGGATTGGTGTTGGACTAGTCATTCGTTATGGTGGTTCTTTAGATGGAACAGAGATCTTAGCGATTCTTTTTAGTAGTAAAACAGCTTTCTCTGTAGGAGAAATTATTATGTTTTTCAACTTAGCCATTTTCACAGTTGCGGGATTTGTCTTCACTTGGGAACAAGCGATGTATTCAGTATTGACATATTATATCGCTTATAAAACAATAGATATTGTTATTCAAGGATTAGACGAATCTAAATCTGTCTATATCATCAGTGATTTGTCTGAAGAAGTCGGTGATGCGATTATGGATCGACTTGGACGAGGTGTAACTTTCTTACATGGTGAAGGTGCGTATACTGGTGACAGTAAAAAAATTATTTTTACTGTTATCACACGTTTAGAAGAAGCAAAATTGAAAACAATTGTAGAAGACATTGACCTAAATGCTTTCGTTGCAATCGGCAATATCGCAGAAGTACGTGGTGGAAGGTTCAAGAAAAGAAATATACATTAACGACATACAAAAACTGCGCTTTCCTATTTTGGAAGCGCAGTTTTTGTATGGTTTTCTATTGTTCTGTTACTAAGAAAATATCTTCTGAAGTCTGGAAATAATATAAAAAGGCAATAAGAACAATAGAAAAGTAACACAATCCCATTCTTCTATAACCACTTAGGTCAAATTATGTCACCAAAGAAAATCCGTCTTAGAATGATAGTCTCCATATACTAAAACACCATGGACATGGGGTTCATCTAATTCATATACTTTTGTAGCTTTTAAGCACTGCGTGTTACGCCTTATAGCCCGACGCTTGGACGTAGACATATCATTCCAAGTTCAAAGGTGTCACTCGAAAAAACTTCTTGTATCGCAAAAGCGGAGAAGGTTCCCCTTCTCCGCTTTTGCTTTAATAATTTAGCGCCAAACACTCGTAATAATATTTGTTTGATTTCGATCTGGTCCTACTGAGAAAATTGAAATTGGAACACCACTTAATTGGGAAATGCGCTCTAAATAGTGTCGTGCATTTGCTGGAAGCTCATCGAGTGATTTACAAGATGTGACGTCTTCGCTCCAACCTGGTAGTTCTTCGTATACTGGATCACATTCAGCTAACATACGTAAGTTTGCTGGATATTCTGTAATCAACTCACCTTTATAACTGTATGCTGTACAAATCTTCACAGTCTCTAGACCACTTAACACGTCAATCGAGTTAACTGTAAGATCTGTTAGACCACTTACACGACGTGCATGACGGATTACAACACTATCAAACCAACCAATCCGACGTGGTCGCCCTGTTGTTGTCCCATATTCTTTCCCTACTTCACGAATTTGCTTGCCTACTTCATCAAACAATTCTGTAGGGAATGGTCCATCCCCTACACGAGATGTATATGCTTTACAAACTCCTACAACATGACTAATTTTTGTTGGACCAACACCTGCACCGATTGTAACACCACCTGCTACTGGGTTAGACGATGTCACGAATGGGTAAGTACCTTGGTCAATATCCAACATAACGCCTTGTGCACCTTCGAATAAGACTCTACGTCCTTCATCCAATGCATCGTTCAATACTTTAGATGTATCTGTTACATACTTTGCAATTTCTTGACCATACCCGTAGTATTCTTCCAATATTTCTTCCAAAGTAAAACCATTCGTTTCATAAAACTTCTCAAATAGACGGTTTTTTTCTTCTAAATTGTACTTAAGTTTTTCTTCAAATATTTCTTTATCAAGTAAATCCGCCATCCGAATTCCAACACGTGCAGCCTTATCCATGTATGCTGGTCCTATACCTTTACCTGTTGTACCAATTTTGTTTGCACCACGGCGAGCCTCTTCCACTTCATCTTGCTTCAAGTGGTAAGGTAATATAACGTGTGCGCGGTTAGAAATTCGTAAGTTTTCTGTAGTTACCCCACGATCATGTAATCCCTTTAATTCTTTTACTAATGCTTTTGGATCTACAACCATACCGTTACCAATTACAGAAACTTTGTCTTTGTAAAAAATACCAGATGGAATTAAATGAAGCTTATATGTTTCCCCACCAAAAATTATTGTGTGTCCTGCATTATTACCACCTTGATATCGAGCAATTACTTCTGAGTGTTCTGAAAGAAAGTCAGTAATCTTTCCTTTTCCTTCGTCGCCCCATTGTGTTCCTACTACTACAACTGATGTCATATCAGCACCTCCGTCAGACGTTTTCACGCGTCCTGAATCGAACAGTGTAATTGTACCAACGTTAACGTATATCGTCAACCAAAAAACAAAGAAAACACGAACATATAAATGTTTATATACATTTATCGTTCGTGTTTAGTGTATAACTACTTTAGGCAGGTGGAGCTTGTTGATGTTGACTCCAATCAATATTTACAAACTTATTAAACTCTTTAACAAAAGCAAGTGTTACAGTTCCTACCGGGCCATTACGTTGTTTAGCAATGATGATTTCAATCATATTTTGATTTTCTGATTCTTTATCGTAATAATCTTCTCGATATAAGAACGATACGATATCCGCATCTTGCTCAATACTTCCCGAATCACGTAAATCCGACATCATAGGACGCTTATCCTGACGTTGCTCTACTCCGCGGGAAAGCTGAGACAAAGCAATGACAGGCACTTGCATTTCACGAGCAAGTGCTTTTAATGAACGAGAAATTTCCGATACTTCTTGCTGTCGGTTCTCTTTGCCATTGCTGCTTCCTTGTATTAGCTGCAAATAATCAATCATAATCATTCCTAAACCATATTCTTGTTTTAAACGACGACATTTTGATCTAATTTCATTCACTCGAATACCTGCTGTATCATCAATAAAAATTCCCGCGTTTGATAAACTACCCATAGCCATCGTTAGCTTGCGCCAATCCTCAGCAGTTAATGCACCTGTTCTCAAGACTTGAGCATCTATATTTCCTTCTGCACATAACATACGCATCACAAGCTGATCTGCACCCATCTCAAGGCTAAAAATAGCTACATTTTTATCGGTTTTAGTTGCTACGTTTTGTGCAACATTAAGCGCGAAAGCAGTTTTACCAACTGAAGGACGTGCTGCAACGATAATTAAATCGTTGGGTTGGAATCCAGCGGTAATTTGGTCTAAATCACGGAAACCACTTGGCACTCCTGTAATGTCACCTTTACGAGAATGTAGTAGTTCAATATTGTCATAAGTTTGCACGAGTACATCTTTAATATGTCTGAAATCCCCCGAATTTTTACGGTTGGCAACTTCCATCATATTTTTTTCCGCTTCTGACAATAAGGCTTCGACTTCATCTTCTCGAGTAAATCCATCTTCCACGATATTCGTTGCTACACGAATTAACCGTCGAAGTAATCCCTTTTCTTCAACAATACGAGCGTAGTATGCAATGTTAGCAGCGGTAGGTACAGAATTTGCTATTTCTGTTAAATAGGAAAGACCACCAACATCTTCTAGTTCTTTCTTTGATGATAACTCCTCGGTAACGGTCACGACATCAATAGGTTTACCTTTGTCGTTTAGACTAATCATCGTTTGAAATATTTTTTGATGCGCAACGCGATAAAAATCTTCATATTGTAATATTTCTGCTGCCGTTATGAGCGCTTGAGGCTCTAAAAAGATAGCCCCAATAACAGCCTGCTCGGCTTCTTGGTTGTGAGGGGGAATCCTGTCCATCATTTGCTCGCTCATTTATTTACGTGTCTCCTTATATTTCTTCTTTTACATGTACTTTTAAAGTAGCCGTTACATCTTGATGTAATTTAACCGGGATCTCTGTATAGCCAAGAGCACGTATTGCATCGTCTAGTTCCATTTTTCTTTTATCGATTTTAATTCCCGTTGCTTTATGAAGTTGTTCAGCAACTTGCTTCGTTGAAATTGAACCAAATAAACGGCCCCGTTCTCCGGATTTCGCGTTAAATTCAACCGTTAATTGCTCTAACTTTTCTTTTAAATCTTTAGCATCTTCATAGACTTGTTCTACTTGTTTATCTTCCTTACGTTTTTGACCCTCTAATGCGCTAATAGTTGCTTGATTTGCTTCTATTGCAAGGTTATTTTTCAACAAAAAATTATTTGCATATCCGTCTGCTACATTTTTAATTTCACCTTTTTTACCTCTGCCTTTAACATCTTTTAAGAAAATTACTTTCATGTTTGTTGGCCTCCTTCGACAATTTCAGTGATCGCTAATTTCAGTTGTACAATCGTATCTTCAATAGTACCATTTTTTATTTGACAAGCAGCATTGGTTAAATGACCACCACCACCAAGTTTTTCCATAATCAATTGGACATTCACTTCACCAAGTGAGCGAGCGCTTATTCCCATGTCTCCATTATTTTTCTTGGCAATAATAAATGATGCTGAAACACCCTTCATGGTCAATAATATATCTGCTGTTTGTGCAATTAGCACCTGGGTATAAGTGTTCGACTCTTCTCCATATGCAATTGCAATGCCTTCACGGAAAAATTCAACTGTTTGAACAATTTTTGAACGCTCGATATATGTTTCAATATCTTCTTTTAATATGCGCTGAACTAACACCGTATCTGCTCCGTTTGTACGTAAATACGAGGCTGCTTCAAACGTTCTTGCCCCCGTTCGAAGAGAAAAGCTCTTCGTATCAACGATAATTCCAGCAAGCAATGCGGTTGCTTCAAGCATCGTTATATCATCATATTTAGGTTGATATTGGATCAATTCCGTTACTAGTTCTGATGTGGATGATGCATACGGCTCCATATACACCAGCATCGTATTTGAAATGAATTCTTCTCCACGACGATGATGATCTATAATCACTACTTTTTCAGCACGGTTTAATAATTTTTCTTCAATTACCATACTTGGTTTATGTGTATCTACGACCACAACCAACGTACGTTCCGTTAATTTTGATAAGGCTTCATCAGGTGAAATAAAACGCTCAAATAACTGGGGTTTGCTCTTCACTTCTTCCATCAAACGCGTCACACTTTGATCGAGTTCATCAAAATTAACAACGACAAACCCATTAATTTTATTCATCTCCGCCATTTTCCGAACACCCATAGACGCGCCGATTGAATCCATATCCGGTAATTGATGCCCCATTACGAAAACCTGGTCACTATCTTGAATTAAATCACGTAGTGCATGTGAAATGACACGTGCTCTAACTCGTGTACGCTTCTCAGCCGGGTTTGTCTTACCACCATAAAATCTCACCTTACCATTTGGTTGTTTAATACCAACTTGGTCTCCACCACGTCCTAATACTAAGTCCAAACTCGTCTGAGCGAGTTGTCCAAGTTCTACTAGTGAAGAAGAACCAGCACCGACACCAATACTAAGTGTCAAATTCAAATTTAGTTTAGATGTAGCTTCTCTAATATCATCTAAAATCGAAAATTTCTTTTTTTCCAGTTCAAGTAAAATGGATTCATTTAGTACAGCTAAAAAACGATCAGATGAAATTCTCTTAACATAAATTCCATAGCCCGCTCCCCAATCATTCACAAGAGACGTTACTAAACTATTTAATTGACTGCGCATTTGATCGTCCATTCCTTGCGTTAACTCATCGTAATTATCAATAAATAAAACACCAATAACACTACGATCTGCATAATAAAGTGTTTCAATCTCTGTTTGCTCTGTGATATCAAAGAAATATAGTAGCTTTTCTTCTTGTTTGTAAAACACTTTATATTCCTTGCCGGACAAGCTAATAGTTTGCTCTTTGTTTTCATTTTGCTTCACAAGCACATGGAAATCATCAGATAATGTAAACAAATCTTCTCCAATGAGTGAATCCACTTCAAGCTCTCTAGTCATAAAAGGATTTGCCCACTCAATTGTCCAATGGTTGTTTACTAATAAAATACCTATTGGCATCTCAAATAATGCTTCTTCCCCTACATGCTTAACACGATATGATAAGGTTTCGATATGTTTTTCAGTCTCTTCATATAACCGTTTTTCCGTTTGCCAGCCTATGGCCAAGACTATCACAAATAAAATAACAGTAACTATCCCAATCCAAACTTGCCAGAACAGGAGTAAAAGAACGCTTATCAAGCCGAGCAATGATAGAAAAAATAATGGAACACGAAGTGGTCTTTTTCTAAAAAATGCTGACATTTTTTCAGCTCCTTATTTTCTGTTCTTATTTTTAATAAATGACCGTGCGTTAAATCCTAAATCAAAAATTCCAAGGAGTAACACAAACGGTTGTAAAGGTAATGCTAATAGGGTTGCAACAATAATCGTCCATTTTGGCCCACCTTTTTCATGTATGTAGAAATGAATGAAAGATACACCTTGTAAAAATAGTAATACTTGCAATACTAAAGAAACATTTGCAAACACCATAAATGGAAACGTTCCTTGTTCTAACTCAACGAGTACCGTGAATATTAACACTACTAGGTAATACCATATGACGGATTTGGGTAATACCATGTATCTATACGCAGGAAACTTCGGTACGTCTAATCCTAATTTTCTTAAGACGGGTAACTGAATGTTAATGAATATATATACAAAGAGGAAAAGCCCAATTATCAAAAGGGATGGCAAGGTCGTTTCAAACATCAATAAGGCATCCGAAACTGTTTGTTCATAATCATTTGGCAATGCATTAAAACGTTCTAAAAACTCACCCATTTGTACATATTGATCTGTCGATACCGCCAAAAATTCCTTCACTGGATTAAAATTGAACACTAACACAGTTACCACATATTGAATTGAGATCGTTACTAACAATACAATAGTTGTTGATAATAACATGAATAACTTACTTTTATTCAGTCGTATCGCATCCCCAATAACAAGACCCAGAAATGCATGAATCATTGCAAAAGGAACGGCTAGCAGTCCTCCAATAAATAATGAAATGAAAATACTAACTACAGTGACAAGAATGGAGGCTTTACGTTTAAATTTCGCACTATAATAAGCAATTGGCAATGCAATAAAGAACGATGTAACTAAGTTTAGTACGGGTACATATAAAGAAACAGCCAACAAAATAGAAAATAGTGCAACCATCATTGCACCTAACGTTAACTGTTTTGTTTGTTCGTTGGGCATTCAATATCCTTCCTATCTTTAAAAAACATTTTCTCTAAGTGCCTTGACACTCAAACTATAAAATAAACAGGATATTTTGGATAACTAAAAACATTCCTAGTTCATTTCTTTTTATGATATGGCATCCTAGATACATAAAGGAAAAATCATCTTGTAACTAATTCTAGGCAATTTGTAATTAGCTTTTGAGGTCTGGCTATTACGGCTATTTAGTTTCCGAACTGAAAGGTACTTTACCTTTCTATTATATCATGTTGAACAAGATGCAACAAAAATTCAAAATAGGAAAAGTATTTGACACATCAAAAAGAAGACCGGTTTCCCGGTCTTCTTTTAGTTAGCATTAAATTTTTATCTCTCTTCAGTAGAGAATGGAAGTAAAGCCATTATGCGTGATAATTTGATTGCTGAAGTTAATTTACGTTGATATTTTGCGCTTGTTCCAGTAACTCGACGTGGAAGAATTTTTCCGCGTTCTGAAACGAATTTTTTAAGCAAATCAACATCTTTATAGTCAATATGCGTAATATTGTTAGAGTTAAAATAACAAACCTTTTTGCGTCTCTTGCCTCCGCGACGTGGTGCCATATCGTTTCGCCTCCTTAGTTTTTAATTATATTTGGATGTAAGTTAAAGTCATCACATTCTTCTCGATATCGGACTTCAAGTGCCAGCTTACATTTCCTCTCAGAAGCTCAAACGAAAACAAGTTTTCATTTTGTGCTTCCTAGCATACTAGTCAAGCTTGTGTGGCACTTTATGCTTATCCACTTAGAATGGCAAATCGTCGTCTGAAACTTCGATTGGGCCACTACCTTTAGAGAACGGATCTTCATCTATACGGGTATGGTTTTGCTGATTTGGTGATTGATTCTGTTGATTAGAAGGATATTGATTATTTTGATTTGAACCGCTACCGTAAGGTTGTTGTTGTTGAGGGCGATCTCCACCAGAACTATTACTATTACGTGGTTCAAGGAATTGAACACTATCAGCTATAACTTCGGTCGTGTAAACACGCTTTCCATCTTGGCCTTCATAGCTTCCAGTTTGAATTCGCCCTTCAACACCTGTTAAACTTCCTTTTTTCAAGAAGTTTGCTGTGTTTTCAGCAGGTTTTCTCCAAACAGTACAGTTAATAAAATCTGCTTCTTTTTCACCTTGTTGGTTAGAGAATGAACGATTTACAGCTAATGTAAATCGTGCAACTGCAACTCCACTTGGTGTGTAGCGAAGCTCAGGATCTTTTGTCAATCTTCCGACTAATACGACTCGGTTTATCATCAGAATACAACCTCCTTCATCTGCAAGTTGTTTCGAGTATACTCGATTTTATATTCTTACTTAACTTGTGCTTTGACAGCTACAAAACGAATGATATCTTCGTTAATTCTAGCTAGACGGATATATTCATCGATTGCTCTTGAATCAGCATTTGCTTTCACGATTTGGTAGAAACCTTCGCGGAAGTCGTTGATTTCATAAGCCAAGCGGCGTTTACCCCACTCTTTTGACTCGATGATTTCAGCACCATTCGAAGTCAAGATTTCGTCGAAACGAGCTACTAAAGCTTTTTTCGCATCCTCTTCAATCGTTGGTCGAATGATGTACATTAATTCGTATTTTTTCATCTTTTTGCACCTCCTTATGGACTTGGGCCTTACTGTTGACAGTAGGCAAGGAGTAAGTAACGTTGATTACTCACATTCAAGTATTATACCATAAACCGCATCCGGTTGCAACACCCTTTGTAATGTACATACTATTTTTTTTCGCTATACTACATATTAAGAGGTGAAATGCATGAAGGAATGGAACAATCCCAGTAAAGTCATAGAGTTAAACATCCAACACATTGGTAAAGTAAGTTTGATCTTGACAATTATTTTGAGCATTTTACTATTGCTACTTAATAGTATTGTTCATCAAGACTTTTCTATTAATATTTCTTGGTTTGGTTTGCTCCTTTTTGTGGTTGGTTACATTTTATTAATCTTCATGCATGAACTATGTCACTTAATAGGATTTGTCTTGTTCGCCAAAGTTCCTTGGAGTTCTCTTACCTTCGGAGTAAATTTACAATTAGGAGTTGCATACGCTACAACAACAGAAGCCGTTCGAAACAAGGCTATGAGAGCCGTTCTAATCCTTCCGTTTTGGATCACCGGGGTTTTACCTGCTATTATTGCAATTTCGCTTAATAGCCCGTTGCTCGCCTTGTTAGCAGCTTGGTTAATTGCGGGTGCAGTTGGGGATTTTGCGATGATAAAAGAACTTCGTATGGTTGATGATGACGCTTGGATTAAAGATGATCCAGAGTATCCAAAACTATTCATTTTTGAACAAAAAAATAAAGTTGCATCCTGGAGTTAAGGGTGCAACTTTATACATTCATCTAATCAATGAACTTCGATATTCAATCCAGTTTCCAGAGGGAATTAAAACAGATTTCATCGATACATCGCATATTGTATAAACAATCACTTCAATCAAACCTTCATTCGTCTCTACTTTCACGATCTCTTTCGAATACATATCTGTTAGGGGGTTACCCGTATATCCTTCTAAAGCATCGAGGCTTGACCATATGTACTCTTGAATTTCATAAACTTCACCGACAATAGTAGAACCTTCTTCAAGCTCAATAGCAGGATAACCAATGTTTGTATCGTACATTTTCGCTTGAATTTTAATCCCTTCAAATAGAAGTGTTGCACCCTCGAGTACGTGATGATTACTTTCTCCACGTAATAATGTTCCATACACAAATAACTTCATGTTGATAATCCTCCCTGTCATCCTATGATTTAAGAAAAACCGAGTACTGTACGCCCGGTCCTTTAAGAAAGTAAAAAACTACTGCACTATAACCTGAATAGAGAGATAGCCTTCTATTCTAATCTTGTGATTTCCGTTACAGGCGGACGCTTTCCGCGGGCGAGCGCCGAGCCTCCTCGTCGCTAACGCTCCCTGCGGGGTCTCGTCTGTCTCGCTTTTCCCGCAGGAGTCGCCGCCCTCCACTTCAATCATTCACCTGTTAAAAATCAACAGTGATAACAGTATACTTTTAAAAATAAAAATAAAGTATCGTCCTATCTTGTAAAATGAAAGTACCATACTTATATTTAGATAGGACGATTTTTTATGTACAATTCAAAGAATAATAACCAAGAATATATCACTGAACAAAATTCACCTCCACTGAGATAAAACTTTCGTTTCTAAAAAAGGAAATTACGACTTCGAATTAACGAGAGTCCCACCGAAGAAATTCTGTTTTAGAATGTTAGTCTCCATATATTAAAAACACCGTAACCAAGGTTCATGGCACCATAGATGTTACTCCAAGTTGAGTCGAAAAAAAGGAATAGTCGACATGTCGACTATTCCAAAAAATTTATACGTTAAAGCGGAACAACATTACGTCGCCATCTTGAACGATGTATTCTTTACCCTCTAATCGTACTTTACCTGCTTCTTTTGCTAAAGCCATGGATCCAGTTGCGACCAGGTCATCATAAGATACAGTCTCTGCGCGTATAAAGCCACGCTCAAAATCTGTATGGATAACGCCTGCACATTGAGGAGCTTTCATGCCTTTACGGAATGTCCAAGCACGAACTTCTTGTACACCTGCTGTAAAGTAAGTTGCAAACCCCAATAATTTATACGATGCTTTCACAAGTAGGTCTAAGCCCGCTTCTTTAATGCCCAATTCTTCAATAAACATTGCTTTCTCTTCATCATCCAGTTCAGCCATTTCTTCTTCTATCTTCGCGCAGATCACAATAACTTGTGCATTGTCTACCTTAGCAAATTCACGAACTTTTTGAACATATTCATTTTCATCAGCGTTAGCAATTTCGTCTTCAGAGACGTTTGCAACATAAAGCATTGGTTTAGATGTTAATAGATTCAAACCTTTAACTACGCGTAATTCTTCCTCTGTAAAATCAATTGAACGTCCTGGCTTTTCATTTTCAAAGCCCTCAAGAAGTTTTAATAATACTGGTTCTTCAATCATTGCTTCTTTGTCTTTCTGTTTAACCATTTTACCTACTCGCAATAAACGCTTTTCAACGCTCTCTAAATCAGCCAAAATTAATTCTAAATTGATTACTTCAATATCTGATATCGGATCTACTTTTCCCGTGACATGTGTAACATTTTCATCAACAAAGCAGCGAACTACTTGGCAAATTGCATCTACTTCACGGATGTGCGCTAAAAACTTATTTCCAAGTCCCTCGCCTTTACTAGCACCTTTTACAATCCCCGCAATATCAGTGAACTCAAATGCTGTAGGAACAGTTTTCTTTGGAACAACAAGTTCCGTTAATTTATCAAGACGCTCATCAGGTACTTCTACAATTCCTACGTTTGGATCAATCGTACAGAATGGATAGTTTGCAGCCTCTGCTCCTGCTTTTGTAATTGCATTAAATAAAGTGGATTTACCAACATTCGGTAACCCTACAATTCCTGCCGTTAACGCCATATAGATTCCCAACCTTCCTAATTACCTGCTTTACTATATCTAAACTTTAAATCTTCATTTTACCTATTAAATCCTGAACACCATCAAGAACTAGAGTTCTTATACTTGATCAAAAAAATTTAATTTTGCAGTTCCATTGTATAGAAGCAATCTAAGTTACAATGTTTGTTTTTCCTACAACTTATTTATTATAGGTTTAAGCTTAGTAATTGTCTATTCTCCTGGAGCAGACTGTGCTGTTTTTAGTGTTTTCTTCATCTTTTTCTCGAATTCTCTTCGTGGAATCATAACACTGTGCTGGCACCCTTCACACTTTATCCTAACGTCTGCCCCCATGCGTATTATCTTCCATTCATTTGTTCCACAAGGGTGCTGTTTTTTCATTTCCACTACATCACCGAGTTCAAAGGTTTTTCCATTCATTAGATTTTCCCCTTATCGATAGTCTTAACAGGGTCACCAATACCTGAGTCAACTGAACCGGTTTCTTTTTGATACATAACCATTTTAGGATATGGGATTTCAATGCCGTGTTCATCCATAAATATTTTTAAGTCCCGACGAATAATTCGAGCAGCTGCCCAGTGTTGTAACGGTTTTGTTTCTGCCATAATTCTCAACACTACTTCGGAAGCAGCTAAATTTTGGACCCCTAGTAGTTCTGGTTCTTTCACTAATAGTTCATACTTTTGTGGTAGTTGTGATAAAAACACACGGATCAATTCTTCTGCTTTTGGTATATCTACTTCATATGCAATACTCACATCAATAATCGCAACTGAATTATTGAGAGAGTAGTTCACTACTTCAACAATCGTTCCATTTGGGTGGATATGGATTTCCCCATTTATCCCTTGAATCTTGGTTGTGCGCAACCCAATTTCCTGAACAATTCCTTGTGCTGTGCCAATTTGGACATAATCACCAACTGAAAATTGGTCTTCAAAAATAATAAAGAAACCTGTTATGATATCACGCACTAAGTTTTGCGCTCCAAAACCAACAGCTAAACCTAGAACACCTGCCCCTGCAAGTAATCCTGTTACTTCAATTCCTATAGCTGATAGAACCGCTATTATTGCCGCGAAATAGATTACATAGGCAACCACGTTTTCGACTAGTTTCAGCAATGTATTTTGTCTTCGTTCTGAAAACCTCATAGGGGCTTTCATCCGTATTGCAAAGGCTTTCCTAACCACAGCTTTAATAATCTTAACGACCACGCCTGCAAGTAACAATACAAATACTATTTTTAATACACCTTCACCTATATCAATCCATAATTGTTCATTTAACAGGATACTTTCGGCGTTTTTTAACAATTCTTCAATGTACATTTGACTAGCCACCTTTTTGAATAAAGATCAATACTAGAACGTATACTAACAAAAAAGAAAGTGAGCTTTCCATATGCTTCTAAATTCGTCTCATCTACAACCAGAAGAATTTTCCTATCAAGATATAGGTGTCGCTTGGCGCTTAAGCTCCCTTTTACTTCAACTTATTCCATTTGAAAAACCGTCTCTAACCTTTTGTTGCATTGGAACTGATCGTTCTACCGGCGATGCGTTGGGCCCTTTAGTTGGCACATGGTTAGGTGAACACTCTACATTCCCTTACGAAGTAATTGGCACTTTGCAGAAACCACTCCATGCTTTAAATTTACACCAAACTGTTGAATCACTACAAGAAAGAACAATTAAACCTTATGTAGTAGCAATAGATGCATGCTTAGGGAGAATCGAGAAAATTGGACATATCGTTATTGAAAACGGCCCTTTATTACCCGGTAAAGCAGTTAAAAAGGTATTGCCCCCTATTGGTGACCTCTCGATCAAGGGAATTGTAAATATTTGTGGATTTCAGGATTATACCGTTTTACAAAACACGCGATTACAATTGTCATATGACATGGGAAAAGTTTTATCCCGTGCACTTTTACTGGCTTGGCAAAGGCATCAATTGAAATTGGTAAATAACAGTCACTACAATAACTACTACAAAGATACCTGGCAATAGATTGGCTACTCTTATGTTAGTCAAACCAATCATATTTAATCCAATGGCTACAATCATTATTCCACCTGTAGCCGTCATTTCTTGAATAAATAAAGCAAGTGCTTCTTCGGGAATAAACCGGCTAATTTGTGTTGCAAAAAGAGCAATTATACCTTGATACAAAAAAACAGGAACGGCCGATAAAAGAACACCAATTCCTAGCGTTGTTGCTAAAATAATAGATGTAAATCCATCAATTAATCCTTTTACTATCAATAAATCGTGATCATTACGCAAACCACTGTCGAGTGATCCTAAGATAGACATTGATCCGATAACAAAGATTAATGTAGCAGACACAAACCCTTGTGCAATGCCAATGGTTTCGCCTTTTTTATTTTTACCGACTTTTGATTCCAACCATTGCCCAAATTGATTTAGTTTGTGATCCAAATCAATCCACTCACCAATTACAGCACCAATAACTAAACTAATAATAACAATTAGAAATTGACCACTCTCAAATCCCATTTGTAGTCCAATCACGGTTACCGCTAGCCCAATAGCATACATCACGGTTTGTTTCATGTTTTCAGGGATGTTTTTTAACAACCTTCCGATAATTGTCCCAATGATTATGAGAAGTGCGTTAATCAATGTCCCTAACAATATCATGTTTTATTCCTCATTTCTAAAATAGAACCTATTCCCTTAAAGAAAACCTTTAAGGGAATAGGTCTATTATTCTTCTAACAATTCTAGGATACGTTCTAAATCATCTTCGGAAAAAAACTCGATTTCTATTTTCCCTTTATTCTTTGTCTTTCTAATCGAAACAGTAGTACCAAAATATTCACGCAGCTGTGTTTCTTTTTCCACTATAAAAATATCTTTGTTTTGTACTTTAGATGTTTCACGTGAAACATCTTCATTGGTTCGATGCACTAGTGATTCGAGTTGACGAACATTTAAGTTCTCTAACATTACCTTTTTTGATATAGAAGGTATTAGGTTTTTTTGTTTCAAGCCAAGTAGTGCTCGTCCATGTCCCATTGATAAATTATTTAAAGAGATTTGTTCCTTTACCACTTCTGGCAAAGATAACAAGCGGATGTGATTGGCAATGTGCGGACGGCTCTTACCTAACCGAAAAGCGAGCTGCTCTTGTGTGAAATTTAGAGTTTCCATTAAATTTTGATAAGCATTTGCTTCTTCAATAGGGGTTAGATCTTCTCTTTGTAAATTCTCAAGTATAGCAATTTCCATCATTTGTTGATCCGTAAAGGAACGAATTACAGAAGGTATTTCTGTTAACCCAGCAGCTTTAGAAGCTCGAAATCGACGTTCTCCCACTACTATTTCGAATAGTTTTCCTTTTTTTCTTAAGATGATTGGTTGTAGAATACCGTGCTCTTTAACAGATTCTGTTAACTCTTCAAGTGCAGCTTCATCAAATATTTTTCGTGGTTGAAATGGATTAACTTTAATTTCATTTAAAGATATCTTTTCAACTGTTTCCATCTGGTTAATTGATTCGCCTGGAAATATGGCATTAATTCCTTTTCCTAATCCTTTAGACATTCTGTATCACTTCCTTTGCCAAATCTAAATAAACTTCTGCTCCACGAGATTTAGCATCGTAAATAATGATTGGTTCGCCATGGCTTGGAGCTTCGCTCAAACGTACGTTACGAGGAATAACCGATTTGTATACTTTATCTTGAAAATATTTTTTAACCTCTTGAATTACTTGGATTCCTAGATTTGTCCGTGCATCAAACATGGTCAATAATACTCCGTCTATAACAAGCTGATTATTTAAGTGTTTTTGTACTAAACGAATCGTACTTAATAATTGGCTTAACCCTTCTAATGCGTAATATTCACATTGAACAGGAATTAATATAGCGTCTGAAGCTGTTAATGCATTAATTGTTAATAATCCAAGTGATGGCGGACAGTCAATTATGATAAAATCATATTCTTCTTTCACTTCTTGAAGTGCTCGTTTTAATCGGACTTCTCTCGAAATAGTAGTTACTAATTCGATTTCAGCACCAGCTAAAGAAATTGTAGCTGGAACTATATAAAGGTTTTCAACTTTTGTCTCTAATATTACTTTTTTAACATCTATATCATCTATTATGACGTCATAAATACATTGGTGCACATCACCTTTATTTACTCCAACACCACTTGTAGCATTTCCTTGGGGGTCTATATCTATAAGTAATACTTTTTTACCTAAGTACGCAAGACATGCACTTAAACTTACAGATGTTGTCGTTTTACCTACGCCGCCTTTTTGGTTGGCGATCGCAATGATTCTTCCCACACCTACACCTGCTTTCTTCAAATCACGTCTAGAATAGAAGGTCCTAGATCCTTCGTTTCACTTCTTCGCTTTTAATTACATCAGTTTATACATGTCAGCCTCAATGTCCGTTCTAACCTCTCTTTATAAACTTTATGTAAAACTATCACTCTAACATCAAAGCTTAACTAGTTTAACTTGTTTTTCCCAACTAATTTAATCAGGAATACTTTTTTCTCTTTAAAGAGTTCATTTCTTGTTGCAATAGGTCTCGTAGCTTTTGTTTTCTCTTTATTCTAACAAATTTTTCATTAAAAAAGGTTATATTATCATTACAAAATAAAAACTCTTACTATTTTAATAGCAAGAGTTCACAAATACAAAATTATCATTACTTCTTTTTAGGGATTTTAACGATAATTTGATAATAATCTTCTAGTTCTGATTCTTCTGTTTCCATTTTAATACCCGTTTTGGTCACCATTGCAAATGACTGTCTTAGAGTATTTAATGCAATTCTAACATCGAGACTTACCGTTTTTCTCTTTGGTTTCACTTTTTTCTCTGCAACTTCGGGTGGATTTAACAATTCATCCACTTTCTTTTCAAGTTGCTTAACATTGTAATGCTTTTCTATGCTTTCATTAAAGAGTTCAATTTGTTTTTCTTCATCCTTAATAGGCATTAAAGCACGAGCATGGCGTTCAGAGACTTCTCTTTTTAAAATTCCATCTTGAATTATCTGTGGTAGTTTCAAAAGTCTTATTTTATTAGCAACTGTTGATTGTCCCTTACCTAAACGTTGAGCCAATGCTTCTTGAGTAAGTTCATGAAGTTCTAACAGTTTTTGGTAAGCTAATGCTTCCTCTATTGCCGTTAGCCCTTCACGTTGTAAGTTTTCAATCAAAGCAACTGAAGCAGTTTCTTTATCACTTAAATTGCGTACAATTGCAGGTACTTGTTCCCATTCAAGTTTTGTCATTGCACGAAAACGGCGTTCTCCAGCAATTATTTCATAAAGATCCTCTTCTAGTTGACGTACAATTATTGGTTGAATAATCCCATGTGTATGAATTGTACGAGCTAATTCCTCTATTTTCGACTCATCAAAAATAGACCGGGGTTGATACCGATTCGGAATAATTGACTTTAAAGGAATTTTTAAAATTTCTTCATTTTGTTCAGTTGTTTGTCTTGTAGCGGCTATCTCTTTTTCGCCACTCCCAAAAAAACGTGTGAAAGGACTTTTCATCCCCATGCACCACCCTTAAAAAACTCACTACTAACACTTATTCGCTATAAATCTCTTCAATCCTTTATTAATGTTTCACGTGAAACATTAATGCTACAATGGAGCTTTATTTGGAATGCCTGGTTTTCTTGGATATTTTTTTGGTGTGCTCTTTACTTTGTTAAAAACAAACAATGACCTTTCACTATCTTCAATTGGTAGTGTGAAAGAATATTCTTCACTTTTTTCTGCACCCAAAATATTTAATGCCTTTTTTGCATCCAACAATTCATCTTGAGCTGCTGAGGCTTTCATCGCTACAAACAAACCGTCTTTTTTGACTAATGGAACACATAACTCTGATAATACAGATAGTCTTGCAACCGCTCGTGCTGTTACAATATCATACTTTTCTCTGTAAATTGGATTTTGTCCAAATTCTTCAGCTCTAGCATGAACAAAATGAACATTTGAAATTCCTAGTTGCTCACTTAAATGAGTTAGAAACTGAATGCGTTTATTTAATGAATCTACAATCGTAACTTCCATTTCAGGAAAACAAATTTTTAAAGGAATACTTGGGAATCCAGCACCAGCACCAACATCACATATTGATTGACCTTTAGAAAAATCTACATAAAAAGCCATACTAATCGAATCATAAAAATGTTTTAAATAAACAGATGGTTGATCTGTAATTGCTGTTAGGTTCATTTTTTCATTCCACTCAACAAGTAGTTCATAGTATTTATTAAACTGTTGAAGTTGTGTAGAACTCAAGTTGATACCTTTTTCTTTTAGTGCTTCAATAAATTGTTCTTGATTCATATTAGCTCCTTCCGTATATTAAGAGTGTTTATACGCTTTAGTTGCATATAAACACTCTTATACTCATCCGGATATTTTTGCTATTCTACCATGTTCAATATACACCAATAAGATGGAAATGTCAGCAGGATTTACACCTGAAATTCTTGATGCCTGAGCAATTGATAAAGGTCTTACTTCTTTCATTCTTTGTCTAGCTTCAGTCGCAATACCAGAAATGGCATCATAGTCAATTTGAGAAGGTATTTTTTTATCTTCCATCTTTTTAAGTTTATCAACTTGTTGTAGTGCTTTTTCGATGTAGCCTTCATATTTTATTTGTATCTCGATTTGTTCTTTCATTTCTTCAGTTAAATCAATTGTTGAGGGCGATAACTTCACAATATCATTATAAGTCATTTCAGGACGTTTTAGTAAATCTTGAGCTTTAATTCCATCCTTTAACTCACTTCCACCTTTTTCAAGAATAGCACTTTGCGTTTCTTCGTTAGGTTTGATAATGGTTTTACGTAATCTCGCAATTTCTTCATTAATCAATTTCTTTTTAACTTCAAAACGCTCATAACGATCTTTAGATATTAACCCAGCATTAAATCCAATTTCAGTTAGTCTCAAATCTGCATTATCATGTCGTAATAACAAACGGTATTCTGCTCTTGATGTAAGCAAACGATATGGTTCGTTTGTACCTTTTGTAACTAAGTCATCTATCAACACACCGATGTAAGCATCTGAGCGACTTAAGATAATTTCATCTTTTTCTAAAGCGCGAGCAGCAGCATTCATGCCAGCCATTAACCCTTGACCTGCAGCTTCCTCATAACCAGATGTTCCATTAATTTGCCCCGCTGTATACAAATTATGAATTTTCTTTGTTTCTAATGTTGGCCATAATTGAGTTGGTACAATTGCATCATACTCAATTGCATATCCAGCACGCATCATTTCAGCCTTTTCTAAGCCTGGAATACTTTCAAGTAATTTTCGTTGTACATGTTCAGGTAAACTTGTGGAAAGACCTTGAACGTACACTTCATTCGTATTGCGGCCTTCTGGCTCTAAGAAAATTTGGTGACGTGGTTTATCGTTAAAACGCACTACCTTATCTTCAATAGACGGGCAATAACGTGGTCCTGTACCTTTAATCATTCCAGAATACATTGGTGATAAATGTAAGTTCTCATCAATTACTTGATGTGTACGTTCATTTGTATACGTTAACCAACAAGGCAGTTGATCTGTAATAAATTCAGTCGTTTCATAACTGAAAGCTCGAGGTGCATCATCACCAGGTTGAATTTCTGTTTTGCTATAATCAATTGTCTTACTGTTTACTCGTGGAGGAGTTCCTGTTTTAAAACGTACTAAATCAAAACCTAAATCACGTAAGTTAACTGCCAATTTCAATGAAGGTTGTTGATTATTTGGTCCACTTGAATATTTCAAGTCTCCAATAATGATTTCTCCTCTTAAAAATGTTCCAGTTGTCACAATTACCGTTTTTGCTCGGTAAATTGCCCCAACTTGAGTGATAACTCCTTTAATTTCGTTATCTTCCGTAATTAATTCTTCAACCATTGCCTGATGAATTGATAAATTATCTTGCTCTTCCATTAATCTCTTCATTTCTGATTGGTATAACACTTTATCGGCCTGTGCACGTAAGGCACGCACCGCCGGGCCTTTGCCAGTATTTAGCATTCTCATTTGGATATGAGTTTTATCTATTACTTTCCCCATTGCCCCACCTAAAGCATCAATTTCACGAACAACAATACCTTTGGCTGGTCCTCCGATAGAGGGATTACATGGCATAAAAGCAATCATGTCTAAGTTGATCGTTAGTACTAGAGTTTTTGCACCCATACCGGCTGCTGCTAAAGCTGCTTCAGCACCAGCATGTCCAGCTCCTATAACAATTACATCGTATGAACCTGCTTCAAATTTTTTCATCTTCTTTCACTCCTTCCTCCATTTTTTATTTATGGTTGAACTATCAAAAGTTCTTGAGACTCTTTCTACTTTCCTAAACAAAATTGTGAAAATAATTGGTCAAGTAAACTTTCTTCGACTGTATCACCAGTAATTTCTCCAAGTAATTCCCATGTTCTTGTTACATCAATTTGTATCATATCAATTGGAACAGCAGCGTGTGCTGCATTTATAGCATCTTCAATTGTGTTTTTTGCTTGATGTAATAATGCAATATGACGTGCATTAGATACATAAGTCAGATCTGCATTGTCTAGTGACCCTTCAAAGAATAGGGATGCAATCGCTTCTTCTAACTGATTTACGCCTTCTTCTAATAGCAAGGAAGTGGTAACGATTTTCCGATTACCCGCCAACTTCTTTACTCGTTCGCTATCTATTCTCTTTTCTAAATCTGTTTTATTAATAACGACAATGAAATCCATGCCATCAATTGCTTCAAATAATCGTTCGTCTTCGATTGTTAGCTCGTCCGAATGGTTTAGTACTAACAAGATCAAGTCTGCTTGTTTAAGCACTTGCCTAGATCGTTCTACACCTATTCTTTCTACGATATCTTCTGTTTCACGAATACCTGCTGTGTCTACGAGTTTTAATGGTACCCCCCGTACATTCACATATTCTTCAATAATATCTCGTGTTGTTCCAGCAACCTCAGTAACAATTGCTTTATTTTCTTGCACCAAGCTATTTAGTAATGATGACTTCCCTACATTTGGACGACCTATAATCACAGTAGATAAGCCTTCTCTTAAAATTTTCCCTTGGGAAGATGTTTGTAATAAGCCTTCTATTTCACGTTTGACCCAATTGGACTTTTCAATAATCATCGGCAACGTCATTTCTTCTACATCATCGTATTCAGGGTAATCTATGTTAACTTCAACTTGCGCCAATATTTCTATCAAAGCTTGACGTAAGTTTGCAATTAATCGTGATAATTTTCCATCCATTTGACCTAATGCCACATTCATAGCTCTGTCTGTTTTAGCACGAATTAAATCCATAACAGCTTCTGCTTGTGATAAATCTATACGTCCATTTAAAAATGCACGTTTCGTAAACTCACCAGGTTCTGCTAGTCTTGCGCCGTGTCTTAGGACAAGTTGTAGTACATGGTTTACAGTCACAATACCACCGTGACAATTTATTTCAATTACATCTTCTCTTGTAAAAGTTTTTGGACCTTTCATTAAAGACAGCATTACTTCTTCTACTATATCGCCTGTTTTAGGCTCTACTAAATGTCCATAATGAATTGTATGTGTTAATTGTTCACTTAGGATTTTATTCCCTGGTGAACGAAATATTTTACTAGCTATAGAAATTGCTTCTGGTCCACTTAACCGTACAATTGCAATCGCTCCTTCACCCATAGGTGTGGATATTGCAACAATCGTATCGAATTCCATATTCGTCCACCTCCATCTCTAAGTTATCCACATGTGGATAAGAAAACATTCATGGTACTCGAACATATTATTATAGCATGAATTTACTTTAATTTAAAGTAGTTCTTGTTATTTTATCCACAAGTAAAAGACCTTTTCACTTTTAGGCGAAAGGGTCGAGATTTTATACCCATTAAATTTTGGTAATTCTATAGATAAAGAGTTACACCACATTTTACTGAGTTTATTCTAAATGTAATGGTTTCACAATTAAATTCTCTATTATATCGGATCTATTTAACCAGGTTGTTAGTTTACCCTACAGCAATTTCTAGAATTCGCTGATTAAGTAATTTAAAGACCTTTTTTAATTCACCTTTAGGAATACTTGCGTAGTTATCGCCAATACTAACTTCAAAATAACATCCTTCATGTATATCTTTTAAATTACCGGTTAATCCTATACCAGTTTCTTTATAAATTTCTATTAATATTCTTACTATATTTTCTTTTTCCTCATTTATATGAACATGAAACATATTTGATACTGGTTCTAAAGGTACTGTTGAAATAGTATGGCATTCATTGAAAAGTACAGCAAGTTCTTTCGAGTCTTCATAATACTGCTCCATTTTATGTACTCTTTTATCAAAATAATAATTTGCACTAATAATATATGGATACAAGCTGATTAAGTCTCCACCTAGTCTCCTTTTCCATACTTTTGATTCCTGCATAAATGTTTTATCCCCTGCTAAAATTGCTCCAGCTATACCACCAATTCCTTTGTATAATGATACATAGACAGTATCAAATAAACTACAGATCTCTGCAGCTGACTTTTGATAATACGGAAGAATTTCATATAGTCTAGCTCCATCCAAGTGTAATTTGATTCCTTTTCCTCGGCAATAGATAGAAATTTCTTCAAGGGTTTTGTAAGCTGGTAATTGACCTCCTATCTCACGCTGAGGCAATTCAAGCAATAGGCAAGCGACATCCTCTTCCATACTTACAACATCTTCTAATGTAATCAATCTGTTTTCATTAGCTAACAGAACAGATTTTATGTGATGCAATTCTCTTAACACATTTTCTTCATGAATTTCTATATGTGCTAAAGGATGATAAGCCACTTTTTGTATACCTTTTTTATCACACCACATTCGTAGGGCAATTTGTTGTGCCATGGTTCCACTAGGATAAAATACTGCAGCCTCTTTTCCCAAATAGCTTGCCATCTTTTCTTGGAAGTCCTCTATGATTTTACCAGAACCGTATATGTCACTTTCTTGGTGTCCACCATAGTCATCTAACACATTTTTTAATACATGGACATCCCTATTGCTATGGCCGATCACTTGATAATCTGTTTGTTTGAACACTTCTAATAAAGGATTTTTTTTACTCATAATCTTACTCCTTTCAACATCTTATTTTCACTTCTCCACCGATCATATCATATGTTATCTGACAATTATGAAGCATGATATATAATTTTTCTTGAATTCTCTATTTTTAAACACATAAGAAAAACCGGGCAAA
>NZ_ALJG01000356.1 GCF_000286315.1 Paenisporosarcina sp. TG20
CACTGCGCATTTCTTCGTCAGCGCGCTCGATCACATCCTCACGTACGTAAGTACGCTCCGGTGTTCACTCACTTGCTTCCTCGAACTGCTTGCGTCTCGAAAAAATAGAGAGAGTATGATTGCTCATACTTTTGTTGCTGGCGTCAAAAAATTGACGTTTATAATGAACGTTTAAGTTCAAGTTTTGCTTCCGGCACCGAAGTGCGTTCCGCTTTGTTAGTTGACGTTTTGCTGTTCAGTTTTCAAGGTTCATTTGGCGTGTCGCTTGTTTTGGCGACTTTTACATCATACCAAATTTAAAGCTGCATGTCAATAATAAATTTTACTTTTCAATTCGTATTGTCACTGCGTTAAATCAGCAGCTAAAATAATATATCATCCTGACTACTATAAGTCAACAACAAAATTGAAAGCTTTTATTTCTATTAACTATATCAGAAATTTCTAACATTTCAAGTATTAACACTATACCAATTATAGCCAAAAAGAAGGAAGTTACTTTTAAAAGTAACTTCCTTCTATTAGTTATTAATGACCTTGAACGAATATAAAGTAAAGAACAAAAATCCCAAACATGCCGTACATGATTGGATGAACCTTTTTAGCGTTACCACTCAAAATCATCGTTATTGGATAAAATATAAATCCAATCGCGATTCCTGTAGCAATACTATAGGTAAGTGGCATTGCAATTATCGTTAAGAATGCTGGTACTGCTATTTCAAATCGATTCCATTCGATTTTGTTTAATGATGAAACCATTAAGATACCAACAATTATTAAAGCCGGTGCTGTTACTGCAGATGTTATGACTGACAATACTGGTGAAAACCATAATGCTAATAAGAAAAGGATACCTGTGACAATTGCAGCGAACCCTGTTCGTGCACCTGCCGCGACACCAGCACTGGATTCAATATAAGAAGTAGTGGTTGATGTTCCGAAAACAGCTCCAGTTACAGTTGCTAATGAATCCGCAAGCAACGCTTTACCTGCACGGGGTAACTTGTTTTCTTTCATTAACCCCGCTTGATTTGCAACAGATACCAAAGTTCCTGCTGTATCAAAGAAATCAACAAACAAAAATGTAAGAACAACAATTAAGAATGGATAAGAAATTAATGAAGTTGGATCATTAAATAAAGGTTCAAATGCTACACCAAAAGTTGGTGCTACATCTGGAATCTTTCCTATTATAGCAGATGGAATTTCTACTAAACTAAAAATCATACCTACAATAGCGGTTAAAATCATGCCATAAAATATACCGCCTTTAATACCAAGAACCATAAGAATTACGGTTACGACTAAACCAAATACTGCTAACAACGTATTTCCTTCAGATAAATTACCAAGTCCAACAAGTGTTGCTGGATTATCTACAATTATTCCTGCATTAGTTAAACCAATAAATGCTATAAACAAACCAATACCCGCTCCAACTGCATATTTCAATTCAGCTGGAATTGCATTAATGATTGTTTCTCGAATACCTGTTAATGAAAGAACGATAAAAATAAGTCCGGAAAATAAAACACCAGTTAACGCTGTTTGCCAAGGTATACCGTAAGTTAGTACAACAGTGTAAGCAAAAAATGCGTTTAAGCCCATTCCAGGGGCAAGAGCAATTGGATACTTAGCTATTAGTCCCATAAAGAGGGATCCGACAGCTGCAGCCAAGGCAGTTGCTACAAATACCGCACCAGCGTCCATCCGCATAGAATCTGGTAAATCTGGAACAGAATCTAGTGATAGCACTAGTGGGTTAACGATTAATATATAAGCCATTGATAAGAATGTTGTTAATCCACCGATAATCTCACGACGATAGTTTGTCCCAAGTTCTTCAAACTGAAAATACTTCTTCATCATTTTCCTCCAAGTTGTCGTGTATATGTCTGTTTCTTCTATAATATTAGCTAACTTCGAACCTCTGAATTTTTCGACTTTGTATTAGCTAGTTATTATAAAAAACAAAAAGTATGCGACAAAAAAAGTCGCATACCTCCGATATTTCAAATTATCATTAAGATAATATGAATAAGAAAGAAGGATCATAAGTATATCCGACTTTCTTTAATCGTAGTCGAGTCATTTAAGGTAACTCGGTAGAAACTTTCGGGCCATATTCCCGACATTATACGACGACATTATTTAATTACACTCAAAATATAACATTAAATGCAGGCCATTTCAATCCGTTTTCCGAACATTTCTCAAAAAAAAGATAGAAATGTTCGTAAATAGAAACGATTTCCAGTTAAACTTTTTATTACCACTCAATAGTCTGGAGGTAGCTTACTCGTACTAAACGGTTACGTGGTATTTAGGTATTAATAAAACGATTCTGTGATAGTCGAAACGGGTAATAGACTGAAAATATGATTGATTCGCTTCGATACATAAGATAGTTAGTCTGATTGTCTACTCTTGGATAATACGATAACCTTTACACTTGGTATAATTGGATAGCAAAAGTTCGATATATTTCTAATTTTTACCCTCAATTATTTGAGTAGATGAAAATCGTCCAGTAATTCAATAATCTTAACCATAAAAAAACTCCCTTCTATCTGTGAATAACACAAATAAAAGAGAGTATTAATAATATCAATATACGGTTGGTTGTATCTCACGTTAGTCAAACTCTTAACAAACATTAAAGTATGGGTTTGTTATTCCCACTCAATAGTCGCAGGTGGCTTACTCGTAATGTCGTACAAGACACGGTTAATATGTGGTACTTCATTTACTATACGTACACTGATCTTCTCCAAGACTTCCCATGGTACTCGGGCCCAGTCAGAAGTCATACCATCAATTGATGTAACTGCACGGATTCCAATTGCATAATCATATGTTCGAGCATCTCCCATAACACCTACGCTGCGAATGTCGGGTAGAACTGTGAAGTATTGCCAAATATCACGTTCGAGACCTGCTTTGGTTACTTCATCACGTAAAATTGCATCGGACTCACGAACAATTTCAAGTTTTTCTTCCGTAATTGCTCCTAACACGCGAATTCCAAGGCCGGGACCGGGAAATGGTTGTCTCCATACGATTTCATCAGGCATTCCAAGCTCTGTTCCAAGTGCACGTACTTCATCTTTAAACAAAGTTTTTAATGGTTCGATTAATTTAAACTGCATATCATCAGGTAGACCACCAACATTGTGGTGAGATTTAATCGTTTGCGCAGTGGCTGTTCCGCTTTCAATAATGTCAGTATAGAGTGTTCCTTGTGCGAGGAAATCCATGCCTTCTAGTTTTGATGCTTCATCGTCAAATACATATATAAATTCATTACCAATAATTTTGCGTTTCGTTTCTGGGTCAGATACGCCAACTAATTTGTTCATGAAACGTTCTTGCGCATCAATTTTGATTACATTCATGTTGAACCCGTCCGAGAAAGTCTTCATTACACTTTCAGCTTCACCTTTACGAAGTAATCCGTGATCAACAAACATACAAGTCAATTGATCGCCAATCGCCTTGTAAAGTAATACGGCCACTACAGAAGAATCTACTCCACCACTAAGTGCACATAATACTTTTTTGTCGCCGACTTGTTTTCGAATTTTATCGATTTCCAGTTCAATGAAACTCCCCATTGACCAATTACCTTTTGACTTACATATTCCAAATACAAATTCTCGTATCATTTCAATACCATAAACTGAATGTCGAACTTCTGGATGGAACTGAACTGCATATAACCCTCTTGATTCATCTGCCATAGCAGCTATCGCACACGATGGACTTGTTGCTACTACTTCAAAGCCGTCCGGAGCTATTGTTACGTGATCTCCGTGACTCATCCAGACAATTTGTTCCTTGGGTAGGTCTTTAAATAAAGGACTCTGTTGATTTGCTGTTATTTCGGCTTTCCCATACTCACGATGTCTAGCTTTTTCAACTTTCCCACCAAAATGAAGAGACATTAATTGCATACCGTAGCAAATTCCCAAGATAGGAATATCTAATTCGAATATTGCTGGATCTACATGAAATGCATTTTCGTCGTAAACTGAATTTGGACCACCAGAGAAAATAATACCTATTGCATTCATCTCTTTTATGTCTTCTGCAGTTACTGTATGTGGGTGTAGTTCACTGTAAACACCAAATTCACGTATACGTCGAGTGATTAACTGATTGTATTGACTACCAAAATCAAGTACAACTATTTTTTCTTGTTCTTTTAACATAGGAATTGCTGACAATGTATACACCTCTTCATTTAGATTACCAGGCCCTACTAATAAAAAACGCGTATGAAAGAGAACCTTTCTACGCGTTTTTTACTCTACACAAGAAAAGCACAAAGCTCCGCTTAACGGAAGCTTCGAGCTAGACATTTTTTTGAAAAAGGCGAACTCAAACAAATGTTTAATAAAAAACATGCTTGAATTCGCCTTCATAGTCAAGTCATTTTCGGTGACTTAGTAGAGACATCCGAACCGTATCATCGGACATATATGAGGGCAAACCGGTCTGTATAATTTTTCTCAATTCTACAGGTTGTTTGTTTGAAAATCAACTACTTGTCCTATTGATTAAATTTTCCCAAATTTCTCTTAGTTTAAGCCATTCAAGCGAATCATTATTTTTACCATAAAAGCCTCTTTCATATGCATTAGTTAACTTTTTCATATCTTGTGAACCGAAAAATTTATCTACGTAATCTGCATACGATTGTAGTGTTTGTCCTTCTCTTCTTTCAATCCCATATAACGCAAGTTGTTTCAACAATCTATGGTAACTTTTTTCAAAAGTTCTCCAGTCTTCTTTATGCAAACGATAATAAGGCACCAACAGTTTTGGCAACCATTTTTGTCTAACTCTGAATAACACCGCAATAATTGCTATTGCTACTAAACTCCACCATATAATAAGTCCGCGATTGTCAGCAATCCAACTTCCAAACTTTTGAATGGTTTCAGTGAGCCGTTCTGAAATGGATTTATTTACTGGAGTATCTGTAACTTCTGGTTTTTCCGGTTTCTCTGGCGCCGGTGGTTCTACAGGGACGTCAGGTGTATTTAATTCCAAATCAAAGTCAATATTTCCCGCTCCACTAAATCCGATAGTAGGTTCGAACGGCATCCAACCGACACCTGGAAAGTATGCCTCAACCCAAGAGTGAGCATTATTATTTGTAATTTGGAACATCTTGTCACCGTTGTCAGCTCGCATTTCTTCCCCTTCAGCAAATCCTTTAACCCAACGGGACGGAATTCCTAAAGTTCGTAGCATGACCACCATAGAAGTAGAAAAATTATCACAATATCCACGATTAGTTTCAAATAAGAATTGATCAACGTAATCTTGATCACCCTCCGGAACGGCAACATTGCTTTGATCATAAACGAAACCATTTTGAGGGAAATAGCGTTCTATTGCTCGCGCTTTGTTATACAGACTTTCTTCGTCTGCTGTAATGGTTCTTGCTAATTCGCTAACCCGCTCTGGTAGTGATTCTGGTAATTGCAAATATCTATCAAACTCCGGAGATAGTTGCTCTAGAGATTCAGGTGTTGTTGCACGTAGTGCGGTTAAACTAAACTTTGGTTCACTGAACGATATACTGTATTCGGCTAATTCCACCACGTCGTTTTGTTGGTAGGTTTCAATTTTTTGCGTATTATTAGAAATCGAGAAAGTTGTACCTTCATCGGCGTTGGCTGCGACTGAACCATATGGATACATTAAGAAAGGGTATCTTAACTCAAAAGAATATATCGCAATATCCTGATCTTCTTCCGGACCTACCTTGATACCAGTATCTAAAACGTCACCTACTGTATAGTTTTGTATTTCATTGGATGCGACCGATTGTTCCCAACCTTTTGATGTGTAAGTGTCTTTAGTTTCAATTTTCCAATACTGAGGTGTTTGGACCATTACTTCAAATACAACGGTTGGATCTGAGAGAAATGCCCCACCTAATTCAGAATCATCCTCACCATAACCTATTTTACCAATACCACCGGAACTACCAGGTCCTGTGCTAGAACTTTTAGCAAATGTTTGGATATAAGGGACCGGATCAGCCCATATAGGGCCAGCTTTAGGCAGTAAATATCCGATTGAACCACTCACCGCGACTAACAGAACAAGTGGAACAATTAGAAAACCATACTTTCTTTCAGATGGGGATATTTGATTAAGTTCAAATATTTGGGCTACTTTTAACAAGCCTGATAATAACAACCCTAATATCATGACTCGTAAAATGGCTCCATCTCCTGCATACGGGCTGAATGTATCAAGTGCTCCAATAAAAATAACGGTCATAAAGAAGAATAAGAAAATGTTTAATCTTACAGTAATCCAATGATGGATCAGATATGCTGTCATCCATAATAGTGAAAGGAACAGTACAGTTCGGAAAGAATCTGTAACTAACAACCAATCACGATTAAAAAGAGCAGCCATATTTATAACTAAATCACCAAAGAGAAAAGATATTGCTTCTCTTGTAAAAAAAACTTCGTTTGTATAAACGATGATTAGAATCCACGCTACATACACTAGTTTCCCTGGACCTGAAAGCCACCAAGGAACAGAGAAGTAACTGAACACTAAACATATAGCAATGAAGGCTAAGAAAATGGATATATGACTAGTATCAGTTAACTCCATGACCGGGTATAGCCATTCACGAAGTAAGAAGAAAACCAAAATATAGAATATGCCTTGTAACGTCTTTTGTTGAATTCCAGATTTCATGAGCGTCCAACCTCCATAAAGGCGTTTGCAAAATGGTCCTGAGAAAGTACATGAACTATCATTCTTCTTGAACGAGCCAGGTTGTGCATCTGGAGTGCTTGTTTAGATAATTTTTCCCCTTTTTTTAAGACTACAAAAACGGTACACTTCTTCAAGTTTTTAGCCGCTCTTGGAATTGCCTCAATTAAACCTGCAGTTAAATCTCCAGTGATCAGTAAAACAGACGTAACATTTGAGACAGCAGAATCCTTTGTCAATATTTCTTCGATTGGCTGATTCAAATCTGCTTCCACCTTCGCTAAATGAAACATTGCCCGTTGTAATTGATCTTCATTTTGAATTGCCGGAAAATATATGCGTGTAGCCCCCACAGACAGAAATGCAGCACTTGCATGATTCCTAACTACAGCTTGTAAGATAGAGGCTGTTAACTCTATTTGTTCTTCAAAATTAGTAGAAGCCTTTCGATCGACTAAAATGAATAGATCCTGAGATTGTCTATCTTCAAATTCTTTTGTTCGTAACGTTTGTGTACGAGCGAATGACTTCCAATGAATCCAAGACACACGATCGCCAGGTTGATAGTCTCGAACTCCCGTCGCCATGGTGGTGTCTTTAACAAGATTGAATGGAGAGACAGCGGATCCTTGATCATATCGAGTTTCAATAGGCATATAAACCATCTCAGTTACGTTCGGGTATACAATGACAGATTGTTTTAATGGAATTAAATGAGTTTTTTTGATCCAACCAAAAAAATCACTTACCTCAATTTGGATGCCATCTAGCGTATGTTCACCCCGTGGCATATGATCGATTTCATACGTCCATTTTATCATTTGGCGCAAACCGATCATTTTAACCGTTTTCAATTTTGATTCTGCATGACGCTTGAGTTGAGCACTTTGTGAAATCTCTTTTACGACTAAATAAAGCATTGGAAAGCGAGAAAGTCTTTTTAGATTCACCCTTACGATGAGTTTCCCACCTCTACTTACTTGAGTTGTTTGAATAAAGCGTTCTGCTTTTATTTTTGAAATTGGGATAAAGAAGAACACGATGGAATATAACGCAAATGGCAGGAATGTATAAAAAATAAACCAGCTTACAAAGCCACCTTGAAACATTGCAAAGGTAAAGGATGAGATTAGTAGAAAGATAACAAATAAGAGACGTCCTACTAATACCAAAGTAGAGTTCAGTCGTCTCATTGTTTAACAAGCCTTTTAATAGGAACATTTGTCTTTGCTAAAATACGCTCGACAATTTCTTGTGTAGTTATCCCTTCATACCTCGCTTCTGATCGCAACATCATTCGATGACTAAAGACATACGGTGCCAAATACTGTATATCATCAGGTGTAACAAAATCTCTTCCTCTTAACATGGCAAGTGCTTGGGAGGCTTTCATTAATGCTAGTGAACCACGAGGACTTACTCCTAAATAAATATACGAGTCTTTTCTGGTTCTATTAGCTAAATCAACAATATAGTTTTTAATCGTATCGTCAACCACGATTTCTTTTGCTTCATTTTGCAAAGCAATTAAGTCTTCAAGCGAAATGACAGCGTCTAAGTCTATAACTGTTGTCGATTGAGAACGGTTTAAAACTTCAACTTCCTCTGCTTGTGAAGGATATCCCATACGAAGTTTAATTAAGAAACGGTCTAATTGTGCTTCCGGAAGTGGATATGTACCTTCGTGCTCAATCGGATTTTGTGTCGCCATTACAAAAAACGGTTTAGGTATATTCATTGTGACTCCATCAATAGTAACTGTTGCTTCTTCCATACCTTCTAAGAGTGCAGATTGCGTTTTAGGTGAAGTTCGATTTATTTCATCAGCTAACACGATATTCCCCATAATTGGACCTGGTCTAAATTGAAATTCCATATCTTTAGGATTATAGATTGATACTCCAATTACATCTGAAGGCAATAGATCAGGTGTGAATTGAATTCGTTTAAATTGAGCACCAACTGATTTTGCTAAAGCACGTACCATCATTGTTTTTCCAACTCCTGGCACATCTTCTAATAGAACATGTCCTTGTGCAACTAATGCAACCACACATAATTCTGCGATATCCCGCTTGCCTATAATCACTCGTTCAATATTATTTATTATTGCAAGTATTTTCTCCTGGTTTTTCATCTCTTTCTACCCCCAATACCCCTGTGGAATTATTTAAAATTTACAAGTTTTATACATATATCTATAGTTTAACTAAAACATACTGACTTAACAACTTATTAGTAAACAGAAAAGCACACTTGGCACTAAGCCAAATGTACTTTATTTTATTTCCAAAACTCGTCGAAAACAGTTATAGGCATATGTCGTTTGTGCTGTGAACGCAAATAATACTCTTCAATTCTTTCTCGTGACTCACTTGGGATTTTTTTCCCTTCTAAGTAGTCATCAATATAATCATATGTGACACCAAGAGCAATTTCATCCGGTAATCCAGGGCGCTCTTCTTCCAAATCTGCAGTAGGAATCTTTATATACAAGTTTTCAGGGCAATCGAGAACTTTTAATAGTTGTTTCCCTTGTCGTTTATTTAAACGAAAAATTGGAACCAAGTCAACTCCACCATCACCATATTTGGTATAAAAACCAGTGACAGCTTCTGCAGCATGATCTGTGCCAACAACTACTGAATTGGTCATAGCTGCTATCGAATATTGTACCTTCATTCTTTCACGTGCTTTTTCGTTTCCTTTAGCAAAGTCAGAAAGGTTGATACCAGATACATCAAGAGCTCGTTTGCTTGCATCAATTGCGTCTTTAATATTCACTGTATAGATTTTAGAAGGTTGAATATAGCCCAGTGCATCTTGACAATCATCTTCATCAAACTGTAAGCCATAAGGCAATCGAACAGCATTAAGTGAATAGATCTTCACTCCCGCTTCTTCATTTAATTCATTCACGGCCATTTGAGCAAGTTTACCAGTAAGAGTGGAATCTTGACCACCCGAAATACCTACAACCAATCCTTTTAAGAATGGATGCTTCTTTAAATAGTTTTTCATAAAATCAATAGATGTACGAATCTCTTCTTGAGGGTCAATCGATGGTTTAACTTTCAATTCTTCAATAATTTTCAGTTGTAAGTTTGTCATCACAGTGCCTCCTAAGCGTAATACATGCTGTCCACCATTTCTTTTACTTCTTGGATGTTTTTGATCTTGTTGTCCCAACATTTTTGACTGAGATCCACTGGATATTCTTCTGGATTTAGAGAACGTTTGTATTCATCCCATAACAACTCCAAGTTTACAGTTGCGTAATCCCTCATTTCAAACAATGTGGGATTGGTATAAATGATTTTACCGTTTTCAATCACTTTAGTATGAAGATTTTTAGCTTCAAAGTTTGTCACAAATTTCGAAACAAATGTATGCACTGGATGGAACATTTTTAAGCGTTCTTCATGCGTCGGATCTTCATCAAACATTGTTATATAATCGCCTTCCGCTTTTCCGTTTTCACGGTCAATAATACGGAATAATTTTTTTCGTCCAGGCGTGGTTATTTTTTCAGTCGCGGAAGAGATCTTAATGGTATCTTCCATCACACCATTTTCATCTTCAATTGACACAATTTTGTAAACTGCACCCAGAGCGGGTTGATCATATGCTGTTATTAGTTTAGTACCAATTCCCCATATATCTACTTTCGCACCTTGGGCTTTTAAGTTTAGTATTGTATATTCATCTAAATCATTTGATACGATAATTTTGGCATCTGGAAACCCTGCTTCATCTAACATCCTACGTGCTTCTTTTGAAAGGAATGAAATATCTCCGCTGTCTAAGCGAATGCCAACAAAGTTGTTTTCATCCCCAAGTTCTTTTGCCACTTGAATAGCGGTTGGCACTCCAGTTTTTAACGTATTGTATGTATCGACAAGAAATACACAGTCTTTATGACGTTTGGCATAAGCATGGAAAGCATCATATTCGCTTTTATATGCTTGAACAAGTGAATGTCCATGTGTCCCAGCAACAGCAATCCCAAATTTCTTGCCAGCTCGAACATTACTTGTTGCTTCTATTCCGCCGATGATGGAAGCGCGTGAACCCCATATTGCTGCATCCATTTCTTGTGCGCGCCGTGTTCCAAATTCCATTACAGTATCGGTTTTCACAATTTGTTTAATCCGACTTGCTTTCGTTGCAATTAATGTTTGGTAATTAACAATATTTAAAATTGCTGTTTCTATTAGTTGTGCTTCAACAAGAGGGGCTTCGACACGAAGAATTGGCTCATTAGCGAAAACAAGCTCCCCTTCAACCATTGAATACACGTCACCAGTAAATCTAACATCACGCAAGTAACTGATAAAGTCTTCTTTGTATCCTAGTTCTTGCTGAAGGTAAGCAAGGTCACTATCCGTAAACTTGAACTCACGCAGAAAATCTAGTACACGCTCGAGACCTGCAAAAATAGCATAGCCATTCCCAAAAGGTAGATTGCGGAAAAACAACTCAAATACAGCTTTACGATTATGTACACCATCAGCCCAATAGGTTTCTGCCATATTGATTTGATATAAATCCGTATGTAATGCAAATCCATCATCTGCATAATTCGACTTCATGTTAACTCCTTCTTCCGCGTTCATCATTGTCATTAGTATACACATTTTTATCTTACCTAACAAAAACGCAAACCAGTTGGTTTGCGTTTTTTACTTTATGTTCCCATTTTTCTTCGTAGGTTGCTCACTTTTTTCGTTTGCTGGCTTTGCATCTTTTTAGATGATTGGCTTCCGCTTCCAGTTCCAGTGTTGTTAGATGCTTGATTTTTTTTCGCTTCAAGTTGCTGTTGCATCGCTTCTTTTAAGGTCATTTTCTTTTTTGGTGCATCAGCTTGGTTAGTTTCATTGTTTTCAGTCATGTGAACTCCTCCTTTTGGTTGTTATATAATCAGTCTTTACTTTCATTATACTCGAATTTTACATAACCGGGAATTTTCTATTATAAAAGAAGAGCAGAAAGCGTATTCTCGCCCGATGAGGGCACTGAAAAAAAGTACACCGATATAGTATTCCCTATACTACTAATACCGGCGCTTTGTGGATGCCTACCGCGTGAAGTCAGTCAGAAAACCACTGACAGTCTTTCGAATTCGAATGAAATATTGCTTTTTAATATAAACACACTTACAACTATTAAAAATGTAAATTTATCAGTGGTCTAACCCGTTACTACTAAACGCGAAGAATACTTTCAATCCTTTATTAAAAACTGCTTTCTACATTTAAATCTTTATTTCTTATTATAAGCCGAGTCCACTCACTGTTATTCTTTTTAGTTCTAACAATGCATATAATTCTTTAAAAAGGAGGTTTTCTTTTGAGAGGAAAACGATTTAGTTGGTTACCTGTTATCTTGATTTCATTAATTGCTCAATTTATCGTCCAACAATTGTTGCTATTCATTGCAAATAATGTAGACCACTCTACGTCAACAGCGTTAATTATTCAAATCATTTTTGTCATTGTTGCAATTGTCGGTGGAATAGTAGCTATGCATTTTTCCATCAGGCATTCACTTCACATAGGCGGAATTTGTGCAGCTCTTTTTGTTGTCCTAAGTCAATTATATATTGGCAATAGTACAATTAGCGGTTCAGGACTTTTAATATTGCTTATTGCCTACGCGCTTGGCTATCTTGGCAGTATGTTATATGCGAACAAATTGCATACACGTTTTAGATAATCTTGTTTGATAGCTATAACAATATTATTTAAAATCCAGAGTTACTTATTTTCAATTCTAGTCATCTATGACACTCATTATTGAGATAACGTACTCTGTTTTTCCCTGCTATTGGTAGCAGTAAATATAAAATTCAGTAATGAGGAGGTTGTTAACTTTGAAAGGAAAAAGATTTAGTTTTCTACCTGTTATCCTAATTGTATTAGTTGTTCAATTTATTATTCTTCAGTTATTACTATTGATTGAAATTAATGTACCGCAATTCATGTCATTCTCATTAATGATTAAAATTAACTTTTTCATCATCACTATTTGTGGTGGAATAATAGCGATACGCTTTTACAACAAAACGTCTGCGCACATAGGTGGTATTTGTGGAGCTCTCTTCATTACCCTAAGTGAATTATATAGCGGACATTTTAATGTAGATTTATCAAATAGTATTATTTTACTGTTAGCTTATCTAGCAGGGTACTTTGGTTCCACTCTTTACACACATAAAAGTGCTATAACACGGGTTGGCTAAATATTAATAAGTCTTTCAATATTTTAAAGCCTATCATTAAATTCAAAAGACCATGATAGGCTTTTTAATTATTTTTCTAGTTCCAAAATGATTGGGCAATGATCACTCCCAAATACTTGGGTATGAATATATGCATCAATCAATCTATTTTTTAATGCATTTGAAGTAATAAAATAATCAATTCTCCACCCGATATTGCGTTCCCTCACTGTGTTCATGTAAGACCACCAGCTATAAGCGTCTTCTTTCTCCGGATAAAAATGCCTAAATGTATCTGTAAATCCTTCCTCTAGCAATGCTGTCATCTTTCCTCGTTCCTCTAATGTAAATCCAGAGTTACCTTTATTAGATTTAGCATTTTTTAAATCTATTTCTTCATGTGCTACATTTAAATCCCCGCACATAATAACCGGTTTCACTTGATCTAACTGGGTTATATACGCACGCATTTCATCCTCCCAACCCAAGCGGTAACTAAGTCTGGTTAAATCACGTTTTGCATTTGGGGTATAGACATTCACTAAATAAAACCGTTCGTATTCTAATGTGAGAATTCTACCCTCAGCTTCTTCGTTTGAATCCCCTTTTCCATATCTTACGGAAATCGGTTTTTCCTTTGTAAATACAGCGGTCCCTGAGTACCCTTTCTTTTCAGCGTAATTCCAATATTGATAGTATCCTTCTAAGTTTAATTCTATTTGTCCTGCTTGTAGTTTCGTCTCTTGCAGACAAAAAATATCCGCGTTCACTTGTTGAAAATAATCTAAAAAGCCTTTCTTTACACAAGCTCGAATTCCATTCACATTCCACGAAACTAACTTCATAATGTGATAACACCTCTTTTTAACCCTATATTATATATATAGTAGATTTCCTAAATACCTTACCCTCTACAATATAACAAAATAATTACGGAAAGCGCAAAGCCTCCGTATTAGCTTGATAGTTTTGGGGCGAATCTTTTGAAACATAGAACTTATCTTAAATTTAATCATTCTTTCTAATAACAAAGACCTCCCATAAGTCCAGTGAACTAACGAAGAAGTCATTGCCACACATTATTTTTAATAAAATACGTATTCATTTTTAAACAGTTGTCAATCCTCTATTTATCGTTCTTTACCAGTTCTTATTTAACTTTTGTATTCTGCATTGTAGGAATTTTCTCCGGCATGGACCGATAGGAGTGTGTCAGCAAAACCTACGAGTCGATTTACCAACTCTTCAGCAATACTATAAACAAGTGGGTGGAGTTCCGGGTCATGTAGTTTGGGGTCGTCCAAGATTACTGTTGTATTAATGAAAACTTCTTTATTTCCATATAAATTGTAATGAACGATGGCTTTTCCTGCTGCTCCGCCTGATTTTGGGTCTTTATAATGAGGTAAGAAGATATACCATTCTTCTGCACTAGCAGATCTAAAATATTTCATGAATGTTAATCCACTGACCTCTGAAAGAATTTTTTCTTTAAATTCCGGTCGTATCATGTCAATTATTTTTTCTTCTTTGCTATCCATTGTTAATCTCCTCAAATGAGCTTTTTTTGACAATCCTAAAAGAGAACGATTGCTATCTCTTCTTAGTATTGACAACCAATCATTTTTTATGTTTGATAAAAATAATTGAATTATCTATAGAGGATGATTAATCTAAAGAGAGCAAAATTATTAAAAGGTCGTGGAAATATGATAAAAGAATTTAATCATGAGGAGGTACAGTGTATTAAAACGACTGTTTCAGTTCCCATGTTTAGAATTAATGTCTACTTATATTTTATAGATGGGTTACTTATTGATACTGGACCTAGACGCTTAAAGAACAGCTTAATCCCAGTTTTTAAAAGTCTACCCGTTTCACAAATTATTCTCACTCACCATCATGAGGACCATATCGGAATGGGATCGTGGATTCAATCCCATATAAACAAACCCATTTACATTCATAAAGCAGGTATTGCCGATTGCGAACAACCATCATCTATCCCGTTATATCGGAGGATTTTGTGGGGAAACAGCAAACCTTTTAATCCTGAACCTATTCCACAAACGATTGAAACAAAGAATTATCAGTTTGAGGTAATTCATACACCAGGTCATGCACACGATCATGTCGTACTGTTTAATAGAGAAAATGGTTGGTTATTCAGTGGAGATTTATTTGTAATTCCTCACCCTAAGAGCTCCTTTTCTTTTGAATCTGTACCCGTTTTGATGGATTCTATTCGCAAAATCCTAACGTATGATTTCTCCACATTATTCTGCTCTCATGCAGGTGTCATTATTAATGGAAAAGAACATCTAACGGAAAAACTTCGATACTTAGAGAATTTACACTGGAAAGTGAAGAGACTACATCTAGAAGGAATGCATGCAAAAAGCATTCAGAAACAGCTATTTCCGAAGCTTCACTCTATACATTTACTATCGGGGTTTGAAAATTCGCCCGCTCATATGATAAATTCCATAATAGATGACATATAGAATTTAAAACAAAATCTATTGATTCAATAACCCAGCATTAATCCACCCGTTATTACACCTAATAGGAAGTCTACATCCTATTATTTATCAGGATAATCACAGAACTCAATAATCGTTCCATTTGTATCAGCCGGGTTCAAATAGATTAATCGTCTTCCATGTTTATTAATACGCAAAGTATCTTCTAATGTACGAATACCTTTACGTTTCAGCTCATCCAATGCCTCATCAAGATCATTGACATGATAAGCAATATGGTGAACACCTTTTCCTTTCTGTTTCAAAAACCGAGCAATTGGAGAGGTGGTATTGTTTGTTGGTGACAATAATTCAGTACGATCGCCATTAATATCTATTGTGGCGATTTCACTTTCAACACCTATTGATTCACTTCGGTATCGATCAATTAATTTTCCACCTAATATATCTTCATAAAAACTTATACTTTCCTCTAAATTCCGAACAGCGATGCCAATATGATCCAGTTTGTAATTCATAAATGTTCTCCTTAATTGCGTAATGCCATTATTTATAGTTGCTGCTTATTATTTGGTGTTGCTCCCATTCAATGGTTACGGAGTAATTCCCCCCAAAAATACGAGTCCCACGAGTAACGCAGTTTCTTCAATTCAACGACTTCTTAGGAAATGATTAAATAGAGCGTACATCACTTAATGGAAGGACATCAACCTCCAGGTGATTTTTTGATTAGAAAATAGAACTATGTACAGAAACCCCCAACTTTTGTACCAGTTTTAGATGGGGTATTCTGTTGGTTGATTAGTTTTTTTAATCAGTAAGTCAAAACTTCTCCACCACTATAAACAGACATAAGTTCTTATTTTAAAAGGTATATCTTAAGAAAAGACCTTAATAATTGGAACTAAATAATTTCAAAAATGTTAAGTATGAGTAAAGAATTCTTTTGGAGATGGCGGTATGAATAATAAAGGTAAAAATAGTTTTTTATCAATGTATAGATAGCTTGTAGTTTTGTTATTAGCAATAACCATAGTTGTTTTGTCTTATAATACCCCCAAAGTTGTTAGAAACGGATTTACAGAGTTTTGAGGACAGTCAAGAGTATAAGTTTGCATCGCACGCATTACAAATAAATAACTGACCAAACCTTAAGTAACCCGTTGGAAAGATTAGTGATCATTTCATACGGAATATCAATTGAAAAAGAAAATGGAGAATCAAAATCTCCCAAAGTAGTTGCTTATACAATTTTTGGTATTCAATATACTTTAGTTGAGGCCGACAATAATGGAGCAAAGGTTAAAGATAGAATTATTGACTGAATAAAAATACACATTTTAAATTTCAAAATTCTATGTTTCTCAATATTCAGTTAGAGTTTGAACAATTTAATCTTTAATTGTCATACATCAATTTCTATATTGTTGTTAAATTGCTTGCCCATAAGCCTTGTTCCATAACTAATTAATAATCCTAAAATGAACCCTATAATACCAATAAGATAAGATAGAGTACTCCCTCCACCAGTAATACTAACTAAATAATGCAACAGTTGGAAACCAACAATACCCCAAGCGATTGAAAAGATGAGGTTAAGAAACTGGTTTAGACTAGTATAAAAAAGTATCATAGCAATAATTAAAGTAATAACAAAAGTCGCAATAACATTCCAGTTGAATTTCTCAACACCTATCCATGTTACAAAACCACATAACACTAATAGTAATTCAAATGTATGTCCGTTCGGTAGTCTTTTTCTTTTTTGATAATTGTCATTTCTATCATCTTGTAAGTTCATTATTTCTCCTCCTATTTTTTAGTGCTATCTCTATTATCTATGTTAAAACTTCTACAATTATTCCTTCAAGTACACTGATGTCATAGGTAAAATCACTACTTATCTATTGGTAAAAGAGATTAAATAGTGACTTGTTTTTATCGAACTTCCCCGTGTACCTTTTAATTTAAGAAATCACTTGAGGTGCTCCAGACTTTTTTTAATTTTGTGTGATTGTTGGGCAATTAGTTTATGATTGAATCAAAACCAGTGGATATTCAATGTTGAAAATTAATTTCAGTCATTATATACTTATCCGTTAAATAACTTCCTTACTAAGACAAAGTGTTTAATCATTACCCAACATCTAAGTGGAAGAAATAATAATTAATATGGGCAACAAAATAACATGAACATAACCCTTATCTACACGAACTACTGGGAGGGACTAAATGGAAACATTAGATAAAAAACAAAAATTATTAATTATGATGGCAATAATGTCTGTTCTCCTTTTTTCAGCATTAAACATGACCATTGTAGGTACAGCCCTCCCAAAAATTGTGTCTGCCATAGATGGAATTGAATACTTCGAATGGGTTTTCACCATTTATATGCTGACATCAAGTATTACTGCTATATTAGTTGGGAAATTGTCTGATATTTACGGGCGGAAAATCTTCATATTAGTGGGGATTATTATCTTTAGTTTAGGTTCCTTATTAAGTGGTTTTTCAGCTGATATCATTCAACTTATTATATTCCGCGGGATTCAAGGCTTTGGTGGGGGCATGTTAATGAGTGTTTCCTTTGCAACGGTCGGCGATTTGTTCTCTCCAAGAGAACGCGGACGTTGGCAAGGTGCACTCGGTGGAGTTTTTGGGGTGGCCAGTTTATTTGGTCCGACATTAGGTGGAGTTATTGTCGATCACTTTAAATGGTCATGGATATTCTGGATCTTCTTACCGATAGGCATCGTCGCCTTTATACTAATTGCAAAGCTTTATCCGACTGTAGAAAGAAGAGAAAAAGAAAGAGTAGATTATTTAGGATCGTTCGTTTTATCAGTGGTCATTATAACGCTACTACTAGGTTTTTCATGGGCAGATTCAAAATATGCTTGGGATTCCATCCAGATTGTCGGCCTATTTTCGATATCCATCTTATCCCTAGTCTTATTTCTATACATTGAAACCAAGGTTAAGAGTCCTGTTCTCCCACTACATTTGTTTAAAAATAGTGTCTTTGCCATTTCAAATGTAGTTGCTTTTTTATTAGGTATGGGTATGTTCAGCGTTATTATGTATATTCCATTCCATGTTCAAGGAGTGGCAGGTAAATCTGCCACTACGTCAGGGCTTGTTGAAATGGCGATGACAATTGCAATGGTACTATCTAGTGCCCTTGTAGGATTCTTGATTACAAAAACAGGAAAGTACAAGAAAATTGCCATAGTCGGTTTAATGGTAATGGCCATAGGTATCTATTTAAATACATTACTATCTGTTGATACATCGTTAACTACCTTAATTCTATTTCTAATCGTTACAGGTCTTGGAATGGGGGTGATATTTCCAGTATTCAACTTGACTGTCCAAAATGCAGTGAAGCACAAGTACTTGGGAGTAGCGACAGCAACATCTCAACTATTCAGGGAGCTTGGTGGTACGATCGGGGTAGCCATAATGGGCTCTATTATGGCTAATAAAATGAGTGGGAAAATAAATGAGATAGATGTTCCAGAAGCGTCATTTAGAGACATTCCCGAAGGTTCAATTCAAATGGATATGGAAAAGTTACAAGATCCTCAAATTCTAATGAACCCTGAAGCACTTGATGTCATACGAAATGAACTTCCGCAACCAATGGTCGGGACGTTTAATCAGCTAATTGAAGCGTTAAGAGAAGCGCTTAGTTATGGATTATCAGCCGTGTTTATGTTTGCAACATTTGCCGTTTTATTAACCGTATTTTTAACTTTCTTCTTAAAAGAAGAAACTCTTCGAACATCAAATAATGACGATGAAGAGGAAGAAGTCGATACACAATAATCACTTAATTTAGAGTAGAATGAACTGACAAAGCCACAGTTCTTTCTACTCCAATTTTATTTTTCAACAGAACTTGATCCCAACAGTTACAACATTAGTTTCCGAATAAACTCATTCTCAACGATTAACCCTGGTAGGAAGTTTTGAAAAAGTGAAACAAGTCCCATAATACCTGCTATTTGAGCAGGAGAATAAATTTTCTCTAACTGATGACTATTGATGGTTACTGGAAACGGCATCTCTTGATGAACAACAGAAATCGCTTCTTTTGACAGTTTAGATGTAAGGAGAGTATATTCATCAGTCTCTATATATGATTTAAGAAAATGCCATGTAACCTCCAAAAAACGAGGATAGTTTGCTAGTGCTCTGAAATCACTTGAAACATCATATGATTGATGTTCTTGTGCAATATCAAGTAATAGTTTTTTAATGTAATAAGGTGCCGTTGGAATATGAATTAATTCAATATGCGGCATGCTTGGCGAGACCCCTGGTTGTATTTGTCCAAGGTTATTTTTTTGTGGAATAACTGGTCGATTACCTAGACTTTCTGACCAAGCACTCGCGATGAGAAGTAATTTAGGATTAACGTATTGAAAAGTAGACACAACATTCTTAATATGTTGTAAAGTTTCGGGATGATAGTCTTTCTTAAAATCATGAGTAGGAATTATTGTATTAATCGTTGGAAACCGTAACTGACTTGCAGCTGATTCCATATTAATTGTAAGCATATTTGGTCTAACCTGTTGCCAAGCATACGTTAAAAATTCAGGATAATTTGCCAATGCTCTGAAAATAAAATTAACAATTGGTACCTTTAATACAAATTTGATATCTTCATAAACATCCTTCACAATCCCTTGTGCCTCTGATTCAAAAACTTCAGGTATTCCATATTGATTCACTTTTCTCCACCTTTGTTTGATAATTCTAGTAGGAAGAATTTCCAGGATCAAAATCTTTATTGTAATTTATGTTTAGATAACATGATTTACCCGCTTCATAGAATTACTTATGCATAATGGTTTACCTGCTTCGATTGGGTTATCTCATGTTAATCATAGTTACAATTACTATTCTAGAATAGACTTCCTGAAATATATTTTATAAAAAAGAAGGAATATTCAATTCAGAGTAGAAATAGTCTTTGTATCGAAATAAAATTATTGGAGGATATAATATGGAAACTATTCGTACTCCCGAAGATCGTTTTACCAATTTACCAGGGTTCCCGTTTAAACCTAATTATGTAGAAATCAATGATGCACGAGTCCACTACATCGATGAAGGAAAAGGAGAGGTCATCCTTTTACTGCACGGAGAACCGACGTGGTCCTATTTATATCGTCACATGATATCGCCATTATCCAAACAATTCAGAGTCATTGCACCTGATTTTATTGGATTTGGACGCTCCGACAAATATACACAACGTGGTGACTATTCTTTTGACATGCATATGAATACACTGAAAGCATTCATCAACTCATTAGAACTTGAAAATATTACTATCGTAGTTCAGGACTGGGGAGGACTTATCGGTCTTGGTGTCTTAGCTGATATACAGGAACGTTTTTCTCGTTTGGTCATAATGAATACAGGGCTTCCAACCGGAGAAATACCTCCTTCAGAAGGGTTCCTAAACTGGCGCAAATATGCTGAGAAAACACCTGACCTTCCAATTGGCAAACTTATTAGACGTAGCTTAGCCCCTGGAAATACTCTTTCTAAAGATGTTATTGCAGCCTATGATGCTCCCTTTCCATCTGCTGAATACAAGGCTGGTGCTCAAGTTTGGCCACTCCTTGTACCAATGAACATTGACGATCCTGGAGCTGCACAAATGAGAAAAGCTAAAGAAGTACTTAAAAGTTGGAATAAACCTGCATTAGTTGCATTTTCCGATTCAGATCCCATCACACATGGTGGAGATCGTTTTTTCAGAAAGATCATCCCTACAGCAAAAAATGAACCCGAAATCATTATCAACAACGCAGGCCACTTTCTTCAAGAGGAAAAAGGTGCGGAAATTGCAGATCATATCATTGCCTTCGCTAACCGAAATCCACTTCAATTGACAATGAATGTATAAGTAAATGAAAATAAGACATGAATGTGTAAAGCGTCATTTTTAAATAAATACAATGAGGTTGTTGATTAAATATGAAAAACGAAAAATATGTTTGGTATTTAAGCTATGGTTCAAACCTTTCCAAGGATCGTTTCCTTTGCTATATCCAGGGAGGTACACCAAACGGTTCGACGAAAAATGAAAGAGGCTGTAGAGATAACACTATTCCCATAAGAGACGAAGGCTACGAAATTTCATTTCCATTGTATTTTGCAAAATTTTCAAGTCGATGGAATGGTGGAGTCGCATTTATAGGAAAAAGCGAAAAAAATAACACCAAAACATTTGCTAGAATGTACCTCATCACCGAAGAACAGTTTCTCGATGTTGTTTCACAAGAAAATGATGTTGCTGATATTTCTATCGATTTAGAAGAAGTTATTTCTAATAAAAGTTTACAAGTCTCTGATGGATGGTATGGAAACATTCTTTATATAGGTGAAAAAGATGGACACCCGATATTCTCATTTACTTCAAATGATGATATTGAAGATGCTAAATTTAATCCACCATCAAAAGCATACCTTGATACAATTTCCTTAGGATTAACTGAAACGTTTGATATGGCTCAAGTAGCTGCCTCAAACTATTTAAGTTCATCTAAAGGTTGTAAATAAGGAAAGTTATTCACTTTGAAACCGAGATTCTGAATGGTATTTATTCTATCTAACTCTATTCCCATAAGGTTAATATTTTTAGCAAAGGCTACCTCCTGTTTTATAGGAAGTGGCCTTTTTTGAAAAATAAGAAAGTATATAAATCTAGTGAGCCATGAATTCAGTATTCCCGGTATTTTATGGAGTAGGTTCTATTTTGATACCACTGATTTGCGCTCCAGGCGGACGCTTTCCACGGGGCGGGCGGCGAGCCTCCTCGGTCGCTGGCGCTCCACTGCGGGGTCTCACCTGTCCCGCTGATCCCGTAGGAGTCGCCGCCTTCCGCTTCAATCAAGTAATGTTTTCGAATTGATCACAAATGAAAAGATAAACTTAAAAAGAACAGAGTATATACTTTTTAAGTCCAGAAAATCACTGGTACTTTAAATAATTAAAATATTCAGTTTTTAGCATCATGAACACTGAAATTCTGGTACTTTGAACTAGTATTTCTCTTTTTAGAAATAGTGTTTGATGGATAAATTTACACTAGTTGATTGGAGCGCAGGTGTCGACTTCTGCGGGAAAAGCATGAGCTGAAGGCCCCGCAGGAAAGATGCTGGCCAAAAGCCAGTATCTTTGCGACGAGTAACCGCAGGAGCACATGTTTTTACAGTGACGAGGAGACTGAAGCCATGCCCGCGAAAAGCGTCCACAGTAGCGGAAATCAACGGGTTTCTATGGTTACCCTTCTTAAAAGGACCGGGCGTCTTTTTGCCCGGTTTTTCTTATACTACACAACTTCTCAAAAAAATTGTCTAACCACCATCCATTGTTGTCTATTCTAGAAAAGTATTATCTATAAAAAAATTTATTTTAAGGAAATATGTGTTTACGTTATGAAGAAGAAGATAATGGCAATAATGAGTTGTAAGATTCTTCTTAAGAATGGGAGAGGAAATTATGCCATTACAGTTGCTTGAAATATATGCTCCAAGGCATTTTTTAGATATGGAAGACATTAAGGAGGAATTCCCTGTTGTCTCCTATTGGATTTCCAGTGAATTAAATGAAAAGGATCTGACACGGATTCTTGTAGAAACAAATCATGTAGAAAAAATTCTTAATTATTTGGAGAAATTGCCAGGCGGAGAGGACACGTATCAAGTCATGTTGCTGTCTGTGCAAACCTATCTTCCTAGGGAAAAAAAGAAACAAACTGATGAAGCAAAAGATTTACAGCGTGCGAGCCGTCACGAATTATATGCGGCCGTTGAGGAGTCTAGCCATATGAGTATCAGTTATATGTGGTTTATTCTTTTTTCCTCAGTTATTGCAACGATCGGTATTATTAAAAACAGTCCTGCCATTGTTATTGGGGCTATGGTAATCGCCCCAATAATTGGTCCAGTGACTGCTGGTTCATTTGCATCAGTTCTCGGCGACTTCAAGTTAATTCGTCAAGCTTCGCTTACCTCTTTATTTGGAATAGGTATACCCATATTGATTTCTACTGTATTTGGATTTTTCTTCCTTCCACCTCTATACAGTAATGAGTTTCTTTCAAGGACAGACATTCAAATTATTGATGTTATTGTTGCCCTCGCCTCGGGTGCTGCAGGAGCACTTTCTTTTATTAAAAGGAATGAGGGCTCTCTTGTGGGGGTTATGGTTTCAGTCGCATTACTACCACCTGCTGTTGTATTCGGTATGACTTTAGGCTCTGGTAGATGGGAAGAGGCCCTAGTACCGTTCATTCTATTATTGGTCAATGTTAACTCAATACTTCTTTCTGCTGTGATTGTATTCTGGTTAAGCGGTATCAAACCAAACAATTGGCAGGATTTACAGAATGCAAATACCTCACGTCGAATTTCCCTCTTATTTATTTCAATAATCACTATTGTACTTACAACCGCTATTATTTTTATAAACATTGTCTAAGTTATAACTTTGTTCTTATATTCAATCGGGTACCAATGTCCTTACTAGTATAGTGTTGATATGGGTATCTCAAAAAAACTACATCCTTTTTTTCGAGGGCACTGAAAAAGTCCTCAAAAGGATTTCATTGCGAGTAAGGAACGACATATTGTTCACTTACTCGCTTTTTATATGGAACCCGTTGATTTCCGTTCCAGGCGGACGTGTTCCGCCGGCATGGCCTCAGCCTCCTCGTCGCTACGCTCCTGCGGGGTCTTCACCTCATGCTATTCCGGCTGGAGTCGTCGCCTTCCTCTCCAATCAACTAGTATCTGCATATCAGGAAGAAAACTTTGTTCTTCTATCTAAAGAAACTTCCTTTTCCTGTATACTAAAATAAAGTAAATGCAGGGGGTGCGTCCCCATGATTTCAAACCAAGAAACCAAACTCACCAAGAGAAATATCCACAGAGAATGGTTTTGAGATTGACATTATTGGAATATCTCGTGTGGAGTCATCAGGTCAACTAATGAGATTTTAGCCTTCCATGTGCAACTTTAGAAAAACTTAAAAATGAAATAAAGAGTTAGGTGACGTATTACAATAATTATAGATATCAATTGGATTAAAAAAAGATGACCCCTGCACAATACAGAGATCATCTTTTTTATTATCCATAGTTTTTTTAAAAAATGTCCTTTACAAAGAAGGGTACAGTTTTAGTGACCTAGCCAAGTGTTTTTTTATAATTCTCATCCATGAAATAGAGTATTTGGGTGGAGACAGTACAACGCCTCTAATTGACCAAATGACATGCCACCTTGTGTTGATCTGCAACAGTTAAAAGAGAAGGTGTTTCTTCTTTACATCTTTGCTCGGCAAAAGGGCAACGTGTATGAAAACTACATCCACTAGGGGGATTTAAAGGACTTGGAACATCTCCTTCAAGTAAAATCCTCTCTCTTTTTACTGTAGGATCCGGAACAGGAATAGATGATAATAACGCTTTTGTATAAGGATGTTGTGGATTTTTATATAGAGTCTCACTGTTTGCAATTTCAACAATTTTCCCTAAATACATAACTGCAACTCTATCGCTTATATATTGAACAACACTTAAATCATGGGCAATAAAAATATATGTTAAATTTAAATCCTTCTGTAAATCCTTAAGCAAATTAAGTACTTGAGCCTGGATAGACACATCTAATGCAGCAACTGGTTCATCTGCTATAATAAGTTTTGGATTTAGTGCCAATGCCCTTGCAATACCAATTCTTTGTCTCTGCCCGCCACTAAATTCATGAGGATACCGGTTAATATAACGTTGATTTAATCCTACAACGTCAAGTAATTCTTTTACTCTTTTTTGCTGCTCTTCTTTATTCATGTTAAAGTGGGTTCTTAATGGTTCTCGAATGATCTCTCCCACGGAGAGCCTAGGGTTTAGAGAGCCATATGGATCCTGGAATACCATCTGCATATCTTTTCTTGTTTTCCGTAATGACTCATTATCTAGTTTTCTAAGATCCTGTCCCTTGTAAATTATTTCACCCTGGTCAGCTTCTATTAATCTAAGTAGCAATCTTCCTGTAGTTGATTTTCCACAACCGGATTCACCTACTAGTCCAATAGTTTCCCCCTCAATTACATCAAGATTTATTCCATCTACAGCTTTTACTACGCTTTTTTGACGACCAAACAATCCCTTATTAACTTCAAAATATTTTTTTAGATCATTGACCTTTAATAACGTTGGCATTGACTATCCTACCTCCTTATGGCAACGGACAAAGTGACCTTTTGTGACTTCAGCAATTACTTGTTCATTTTCTAAACATTCAGCTGAAACAAAAGGACAACGAGATGCAAACCTACAGCCTGTTAAATCATCATAGAGTTGTGGTGGTTGTCCTTGGATAGGTGTCAATCTCTCTCTAGATCCCAACTTTGGTAGAGAGTTAATAAGTCCTTTCGTATAAGGGTGTTTAGGATTAGCAAATAAAGTATAAACATCTGTTTCTTCAACAACATGTCCAGCATACATTACAGCTACTCTGTGACAGGTCTCCGCAACGACGCCTAAATCATGCGTAATTAAAATAATAGACATACCAAGCTTCATTTGTATTTCTTTTAAAAGTTCTAAAATTTGCGCTTGGATTGTTACATCAAGCGCCGTTGTCGGCTCATCAGCAACTAACAGCTCCGGTTCACAGGCAAGTGCCATCGCTATCATCGCCCTTTGTCTCATCCCACCACTAAATTTATGTGGATAATCGTGGATCCGTTGCTCGGGAGAGGGTAAACCAACTAACTTTAATAACTCTATTGTTTTTTCAACAGCTTCCTTTTTAGTAACACCCTTGTTATGAAGTAGTATTGCTTCACTAATTTGGTTACCTATTGTAAAAACTGGATTTAAGGAGCTCATTGGATCCTGAAAGATCATCGAGATTTTATCACCACGGATTTTTCTCATTTCTACTTCAGTCTTATTTAACAGATTTTCATCGTTAAATAAAATCTTGCCTTCTACCTGGCCTTGATCAGAAATCAACCCCATAATCGATAAGCTAGAAATACTTTTTCCTGAACCTGATTCCCCGACAATCCCAAGAATTTCACCTTTTTTCACTTTGAAATTAACACCGTCTATGGCCCTTATTCTACCTTTGGAAGTAGGAAATGTGACCTTTAAATCAATAACTTCTAAAAGATTTTCCATACTATTCACCTCTAATCCTTTTTTAAACGAGGATCAAGCGCATCTCGTAATCCATCTCCTAATACATTAAAACTTAGAACTGTAATCATAATTGCAAGTCCTGGAAATATCGCAACCCATGGTGATGTTTCCATAAATCCCCTTCCAGTATTTAACATTAATCCCCATGATGGGCTAGGGGGTTGTGTCCCAAGACCAAGAAAGCTCAATGACGCCTCAGCAATAATTGCAAATGCCAAACTTAAAGTCGATTGAACAATTATAGGAGCTGATATATTGGGGAGAATGTGTCTAAATATAATAACAATATCCTTTACTCCCGTAGATTTTGCTGCTTCAATGAATTGAGACTCCCTCACGGAAAGAACTGCACTTCTAGTAATCCTGGCAAAAATAGGAATTGAAACTATTCCTATTGCGATCATCACATTTGTAATGTTCGAACCCAAAACTGCCATGATTGCAATGGCTAAAAGAATATCTGGAAAAGAAAATAAAACGTCCATAAATCTAGAAATCACATTATCAAGTAGCTTTCCAAAATAACCAGAAATAAGACCCAAAAACACACCAAAGAATATACCTATTCCAACAGAGATGATACCGACCTTCAAAGAAATTTGAGCTCCATATATGATTCGGCTAAAAATATCCCGCCCAAATTCGTCTGTTCCCATAAAAAACTGTGAGCTAGGTGCTTCCAATCTATTTTTCACAAACATTTCTGTAGGATCATGAGGTGCTATTAAAGGTGCAAAAACCGCCATAATAATATTTAGCAAAATAACATAAAGGCCAAACATAGCTAATTTATTCTTTCTTAGCTTATCAAAAGACACTTTGTAAAAGCCTTCTGTTTTTTCCCCAATGTTATCAATAGCATTTAAATCAACTACAGGGGGTGTCTGCTGTTTTTTTAACACTGGATTCATCACACAACCTCCTATTCATATCGAATTCTTGGGTCGATGTAGGCATATATTATATCAACTAGTAAGTTAACTAGGACAAAACCTAAAGAGAACATTAATACTGTGACTTGGACTAGCGGATAATCCCTTTGATAAATAGCTTGTAACGCTAATCTACCTACACCAGGTAGAGCAAATACTTCTTCAATAATGACAGCTCCACCTAACAGATATCCTATTTGGATACCGATTACAGTTAAGACTGGAATTAAAGCATTTTTAAAAGCATGTTTATAGCGATACAATTTAGGAGTAACCCCTTTTGCAAGTGCGGTTTTCATATAATCTTGACCAAGTACCTCCAACATTGCAGATCGTGTCATCCTCATTACAACCGCTGACATAGAAGTTCCAAGCGTAAATGCGGGTAATATCATTCCCTTTAAATTTTCTATTGGATTTTCTAAAAACGGTACAAATCCTCCCGGAGGTAATAGACGTAATTGTAATGAAATAAATAATATCAGCATAGTTCCCAGCCAAAAAGCAGGAATAGACACACCTAACATAGATACTACTGATACTACATGACTGATCCATGAATCTTTTTTAATAGCTGCTAATATTCCGAATGGAATTCCAATTAATAATGATATAGCCATTGCCAACCCAGCTAATTGAAGGGTTGCAGGAAGCCTAGCAAAAAATTCCTCAATAACTGGTTTGCCTGTTCGTATTGATTCCCCAAAATCCAGCTGAATCGCGTTAAACATCCATTCAAAGTAACGAATAACTACTGGCTTATTTAATCCAAGATTTTCTCGTAATGCCTCTCTTGCTTCTGGAGTAGCACTTGTACCTAAAAGGATGTCAACAACATCACCTGGAATTAAACTAATTAACAAAAAAACAATCGTACTAATTCCTATTAGTACTGGGATTAACATACAAAGACGTTTCATGATATATTTAAACATCCAATCCCCTCCATTGTAGTAAAAGCCCGTAAAATCATTGGGCTTTTACTGTGAATTATTATTCTTATTTATCTAACCAAGCTTCTTTTAAACCTATGAATGAACCTGTAGGAGATGTAACATATCCTTTAAGATTAGGAGCTAATCCTTCATATTGATCATTTACATGTAAAAATACATATGGTGCTTCCTCAACTATTAATTTTTGTACTTCCTGATAAATTGTTTTACGTTCTGCCTCATCAGCTATAGACTGACCTTGCTCTAACAAAGCATCAATCTCCGGAACATCTAGCCCGTAAGCATTCCAAGCTTCTCCAGAGTGGAATTGAGCATAAAGCCAATCATCAGGGTCAACAGCACCAATCCAACCTAAGACAACCATATCAAATTCTTTTTTGTTCCATTGGTCTAAGAAAAGTCCCCATTCAGTTGGTTGTACCTCTATTTCAATTCCCAGTGGTTGTAGCTGTTCTTTTACAACTTGAGCGATTGAAACTTGGGACTTATACTCTGCTCCGACTTTAATTGACGCTTTGAAACCATCTGGATATCCTGCTTCTGAAAGTAATGTTTTTGCTTTATCAAGATCTGGTCCATAAGCTTTAAAATCAGCATGTGCCCAATGTGTATTTGGAATTGGTCCTCCATCAAGCACTGTTCCGTAACCAAAAAGAGAAATATCTACAATTTCTTGTCTGTTAATCGCCCATGCAATTGCTTGACGAACCTTAATATTATCAAATGGAGGCTTGTTCATATTAAATCCAATATAATCATAAAAAGTTCCTGGCCCCCCTTGTACTACTACACTTGAATCACCTTCAAGAATTTGAACATCTTTTTGTGGTACATTTTCGATCAAATCTACTGATCCTGTTCTTAGAGCCGTTGTACGCGCAGTATCATCTGGAATTGGTTTTAGAACCACTTTATCTAAATATGGAAGATTTTCAACATGATAGTCCTCATATCTAGTTAACTCAATTGACGTTTGCGGAGTCCATTTCTCAAACACAAAAGGTCCTGTTCCAATCGCAACATTCTGCAAGTCACCATGCTCTTCAACAACTTCTTTTGGCACTATAGCATTAGAAGAATTTGCAAGGTTACTAAGTAAAGGTGAAAACGGTTCTGAAAGTTTGAATTCAACAGTATAGTTGTCGATAATATTTATCGACTCTACCTTATCAAACATATATGCTCTCGGTGATCCTAGATCTGGATTTTTAATTCTTTCAATAGAATACTTTACATCTTCAGCAGTAAGTTCTCTTCCATTATGGAACTTTACTCCTTCTACTAGGTAAAAAGTATACGTTTTATTATCATCCGAGATGTCCCATTTTTCAGCTAAATCGGGTAGGTATGAACCATAATCTTTAACATCTTGACTAAGTAAGCCACTATACACATGCTCTATAACACGGACAGTAGAAGCCGCACTAGCTAAGTGAGGGTCTAGTCCTACTGGATCAGCAATAACAGCAACCGTTAATTCCCCACCTTGTTTAGGTTCCCCAGTATCTTCTGTATTCGAAGTAGGTTCACTTGTGTTTTCTTCAGTCCCTTGACTATCAGTAGTAGATGAATTGGACGAACAACCAGAAGCAAACAATGTTAACATTAAAATAAATAAAAATGATTTGAAAAAATGATGGTTTTTCATATTTATCCTCCTTATTTTTTATAAATCTATTTAAAATCTCCCGATGGATCTTGACCCGACTTTATTGTGTCAATCCACTGATCATAAACTTTAAGCAAACCTTGTTTATGAATTTCAAACAATCTTCTTAATTCAATGTCAGGAGTTTCATGATCATCCACTCTTAAATTGATATAAGGAAATTCTTGGTGATCTTCTACAATTAATGCAGCTGATTGCTTCCCTCGATTGTCCCCTCCAGCTTCTTGACCTGCTTCAACCGACTTTAGAAGCCTTTCTCCTAATTCTTCATTAGTTGTAATATTAAATGAATCTGACATTGCCTTAAGGACTGCCTCACCAACAAGTAAGTTTCCTGCACAAACAAATTGATCTCCGATAATATGGCCTTTCCAATCATTCGTTTTAGACCCTGTAAATCCAGCAACACCTCCTTTTCTATCAACAATAGCGAGTTGCCGCATTTCTTTGCCTGGGTCCGATTCTATTAATTCCTTTAATACCTCCTCTGCGCCCTTCCCTTCTTGTAGTAATGATAGACCGCGGTGTCCCAGTGAAGTATTAACCCAAGCTTGGGTTGAAATAGCACCAACTCCTGCCTTTACGAATGGACAGAGAAACCCAACACCAAAGGCCTTTGTTAGTACTGCAACACCAAGTCTACCTGTTTTTTTACATCTAGCTGTTATAGAAAATGTATTTAATTCCACTAGATCCCACCTTTTTTGATTAATTTTTTTTTATAAAATGGATTACTCCATTTTATAACTAGAATAAGTAGACTTACTGAAAATACTTTGATGTCTATTTTAAAAAGTATTCAAATGTATCTTTTAATACCTCTAGTTGTATCATGCTGTTTACTTCATAAATTCCACCTATTTTATTTAATCGTTGGAAGCTTTCTTTTAAATCCTCCTGGGTCGATACATTTACTTGAATAATTAGCTGATATTTCCCAGTTACTACACTAACAAAACGAACTTCTTTCATTCTCTTTATATTCTCAATTACCTCATCAAGTCTATTAAGCTCAACTTTTAACCAAACAATAGCCAGCGCATTCAAGCCTATAGATAATGGATTCACTACACCTGTTATAGTAATAATTTCTTTTTCTATTAATTGTTTATAATGAGTACGAACTGTTTTTTCGGTTACCTTAAGATCTGCAGCAATTTCAGTGAATGGTGCTCTTCCATTTTTTGCTAGTATTTTAATAATCCTTATATCTATTCCATCCAAGCTAAATCCCATTGGCATAAGTACTCCTTTCGACCCCTTTTACCGATATTGCCTCCGTAATTCGTAGAAAAATAGAAAATTAATATCCTAATAGATTAGGAAATTTAATTTTTACTTCTTAATTTAGATTATTGATTATTAGTATAATTATGAATATGAATATTCTAAAATGTATGCTGACAATTCTTTGTTTAGTACCGATAACGTTGTTTCTTGTATGAAACTAGAAATTCTCGTAGCTTCATTAAAATGAGCAGAATATTGATTCACATTCCCTCTATTAAAAGCTTCCACAGCTATAGTACATTCATTAACAAAGCTATCAAGCATATTTTTATAGTTTCTTATCAGCACATAGTTTTGCTCCTTTTCAATGTCCTCAGTTAATCTTCTCTTATTCTCATTTAGCAGATTTCTTTCACGTTGAAACTCCTCCAGATAGGTTTTATCCTTTTCAACAAGGTAGGCATTAACATAATCGACCATTACATTGGTTCGCTGTGATATTTCATTTAGTAAAAGAAACCGTTCAAAGCTAGCTTCATATTCATCCAAAATATCCTCACTGCTATCATATAAGAAGAAAGCAACACCATTTACAAGAACCACGATGATAATAAAATAGATTAATAACTTTGTTCTGATGCGTATCATTGTTCGAAATCCCCCGTTTAGATATGGTGCCAGAAGATGACGTCATCGATCCAAGTTCCCTGACAAAATTCCGTCGTCTACGTCTAAAAGATGTCGGTCTATTAGATATGTTAATTGGGAAAACTGTTGAAATCGCACTGGAAAAGAACATCATTAAAAGTAGTACCATTATTGTGGATGCCACACATACAAAAGCTCGTTTCAATCAAAAGTCACCAAAAGAGTTTTTACAAGAGAAATCAAAAATGTCCGAAAAGCAATCTATAAAATCGATGAGTCGATGAAAGATAAGCTTCCTGCAAAAAATACGACAAACGAGGTAATAAATGAAGTAACTACTGCGAAAAATTAATTGCAGTAATTGAAAAGGAACCACAAGTCGCACAAGTACCCGCTGTCAAAGAGCGTTTAAATATGTTAAAAGAAGTTTTCAAGGATTATCAAGCGCACCTTTCCTATTCGTCCGATAGCGATGTACGAAAAGGCCATAAATCAGCTGATTCATCTTTCTTTGGTTATAAAACACATATTGCATTAAGTGAAGAGCGAATTATTACAGCAGCTGTCATCACGACAGGTGAAAAAAGTGATGGCAAGTACTTACAAGAATTGATAGAAAAAAGTAAACAAGCAGGTATGGAAGTAGACACCGTTATTGGAGATACAGCTTATTCAGAGAAAGCGAATATTGAATATACAAAAGAGGAACAAATTAAACTTGTTTCCAAGTTAAATCCTAATATATCAGAAGGAAATCGAACGGAAGAAGACAAATTTGAATACAACAAGGATGCCGGGCGAATTGTTTGTAAAGCAGGGAATTTAGCAATACGAAAAGCACGAACGGGAAAAAAGGACAAAATAAAAACTAAAAAGAAACACATTATTTTGATATTGAAAAATGCAAGGTATGCCCATTACGTGATGGATGTTATAAGGAAGGTGCGAAAAGTAAAACCTATTCGGTAAGCTTAAAATCCGAAACACACGCGGAGCAACTGGCCTTTCAACAAACGGATGAATTTATCCAGATAGCGAAGGAACGCTATAAAGTGGATGCAAAAAATAGTGAGTTAAAAAATGGACACGGGTACGATACGGTATCGTCTGCGGGTTTATGTGGCATGGAGATACAAGGAGTCGCCACGATATTCGCAGTGAATCTTAAGCGAATATTGAAGCTAATGAACGAAAAAGAGTAAGAAATAGACAAAGAAATAGACAAAGAAAGAAGGCACTTTCTGTTCAAAATCGAACAGAAAGTGCCTTCTTTTTGTTTTGAAAACCAATACGCTATAAAAAAACGTAAGTTTTTCAGTGCCCTCTTTTTTTCGGAAGTAGTCTTTTTTATTGATTATGAACTGGACAATTATTATTACATCATTTCGGCTCATTAAGTACTCATTTTAGGCAGGAGGTGCAGTTACGATGGTCGACCCTTATCCCCTATATTTTATGGCTAATCCTTTTAAGAAATTTCTAGCGTTTTGATCGCCGCACTCTTTATAATTCTTATGTCCTTCTTTCCTTAAAAAAGCACTTAATTCCCCTTTTGTTATAAACACTCCAGCTGTTTCTAATATGTCTATCATATCCTCACTTGTTAATGACAGTGCTATTTTTAATTTCTTTAGGAGGATATTATTAACTCTTTCATTTGTAGAGAATGCTGTTCTTTCAGGTTGTCCGGGTTTAGGCTCTTGTTTTCCTCTTTTAAAAATAATCAAACCATTTAAAAATGACTCTAACATGATATTATCACATTTTATGTTCTCTTCATCTTCATCATTTTCAGGTGTTTTTATGAGTGTCATTAAGACTTCTTCTATTGTTAATTCAATGCCACCAAGTTTAAATACCTCTACCATATCTGTGTTTTTTAGATCCAGAGCATATCTAGTTCTAATTAATATATCATTATTATCCATCATAAAACCTCCTATAACATTACACACATGTTTCATCATTATTGCCCTTATTGAGTCAACCATAACGAAGTAAAATATTTTCATTAAGTATGAGCTTGTGTGTTTATATCTTTATCAATCGATTTCAACCTAATAATAGCACAGTTAATTCAAATTTTTTATAAATGAATCCCTTACTAGCCTATAATAGGATTTGTATCCTTTTGACAAAACAATAGATTTATTCATAATACGTCATTAGGTAAAAATTTTGTACCAGTATAAGGTAATATCAATGTTTGGGTTATAAAACTGTTTTAATGTATCTACACCTCCCAGGACGAATTCTTCTTTGATATAAAATCTGCATGCGATGAGATTATCATTTTGTGCTTCTAAAGACATTCCAATCAAAGAATTCTCTTTTGCCCACTCCTCTCCAACAATCAGCAACATACGTCCTATCCCACTTTTCCGAAATTCTTTCCGAACAGCAATGTTCTCTATGTAAGCATATTTATTCCAGTCTTTTACCAACCTAATTTGTCCAATACACTTTTTATTTTGGTAAGCCAAAAAAATTACTTTGTCTTCTTTATTAATATATTCACTCCAATTGAGATGATCATCGGGAAACTTCATTTCCGAAGTGCGTTCAAATAGCTCCTCCTCGTAAACCCATTCACCCTCTTGAAAACTAGGGATAATCTTGCCAATTATTAAAAACCCTTCATTTGCGTTATTAATCTCCGTGATATGCTTTTCATCAAAGCGCAATATTTCAATCGGTTCAATATTTTTTATATTTTTCACTCCTTCGCAATTGCAGTCCGTAGCATCGTATTAACTATAACACTGACCCTTTCAAATCGGTTTCCGTCTAAATATAGTCTCCAATTTATTTAATGTAGGAGAGTGTATGGACCTATAAAGAGCAAAGGGCCTTAGCCTTTTGCTCTATTTAGAAGTTATAGTTTATAAGTATTAAATTTGCGTATAAAGCGCTGTGTTTGCTAATGTAATTATTGTCAATAGAGTCGTATTTAAAAATGCTGCAACATAAACATTTCCTGTTTTTCTAAATAGGAATGTATTGAAGATTGCAGCGATTGTTAATGTAGGTACTAAACCAATTACGATGATGGATGAAAGCGATTCAGTAGGATATCCTGCTACTCCAGTAGTAAACAACAGTCCATAGTGATAAGCCAAGTAAAGAACTAACCCTCCTACGAAATGTAGAATGGACGAAATATATCCTTTAAATCCTTTAAACTTCTCTCCGGCAGTATTCATATTAACTGAAGTACCTACGACAAAGTAGTAAATAAAGAATAGTGGTGCATATTTTAGTAATGTAATGACATGATGTCCTTCAAACGTCTTAACTGCAAATGTCCATAAACGGAAGTCTGTTTTGAAAACAGCATCGATTACAAAGAGAATAGCATATCCTATAAACACAGCAACGATGGCTGTTACAAGAGTTGCAATAACAGTCTTCACAGTTGCCTTCACACCGTAACTTGCAATAGTTGCTCCTTCTGGTTTCTTCGCAATATAGTGGTTGCTGACCATCATCATCAAGATCACGATCGCTACATTAATTGCCCAGTAAACAAGCGGGTTTACCGATGGAGCTCCGAATAACTCAGTTGTTACAATTAATTTCTCTTGGTTACTTAAATACCAGTACTGAATCGAACTTAAAACAAGCATGATAGCAGACCATGTTTTGATATTTTTGTCTGTATTTTTGACAAGCTGATAAATTAGAACAATAACTGATGTAATAATCAAGATAATACTAATTTGGCTGGTTAATCTCATTCCATAAGCATCACCGCTAAACCATGCACTGAAGAATAATGCTGGGAATAATCAACCGAAGATAAGTAAGATATAACTTGCTACATTAGAACCCGTTGTTTTGGGTGTAGGTAGTGCTGTTGGTTTTTCTGTATAAATATTTTTCAAGAATGGTAATTTCGTTAGTAGTAGAATTAATGGAATAAAGAGTAGGAAAAATCCGATTAGAGCAACAAATGAGAACCACTCTTTAAACATCCAAGTTTGTCCATCTTCACCAATCGCTACAAGATTGTCATAGCCTGCAAATGTCATATCATAAAAGTCAATTGCATGACCAGTTGACGTTGTTGAGAAGTGGTTCCATGGATGTGTTTCATTTGGTTGATAAATAATTCGTTCTCCACCATTAACCTCATAAACTTCACCGGCTTGCGAATTTTCAGGATTACCTAAAAATGCTTGTCCTTCTTCTGTCGCAACATAATTTTTTTTCACAACAGGTTGTCCAGCTGCACTTGCTACATTATCAAAGAAAAATTCGTCATATACACCAGCAATTTTCCCAGATGTTCTTGGACCGTAGGAGTTATTGATGTCTTCGGCGGTAAGTCCTAGATATGTTAACCACAAATAGTCAGAACCCATTGTAAGGGAACTTGCGATTTTTCTAATTGTGTTTTTTATATAACCCAAAATTTACTGCTATTCCAATTAACAATATAAAAATTGAAGGTAATAATCCATATAAACTTACTTGAATAAGTAAAAAATCATTCCAAGCATCGAACCTTTTAGGTAAATCAAATTCAATACTCCTTTGTCATAAATACACTATTTGGGTCCTCAGTATAATCGGAAAATGGATTGCAATATGTGAACCCAAAACTTGCATATAGTCTTCTTGCGGGTTTGAAAGTATCCATTGATCCCGTTTCCAAACTTAACCTCCGATATCCACGTAGCTTGGCTTCTTTAATCATGTGTTGAAGTAGTCTTTTTGCTACACCCTTCCTTAGATGTAATGAAGATGTTCGCATTGATTTTATCTCTCCATGTTGATCATCAAGTTCTTTAAGTGCCCCACATCCAACTAACTCATTTCCTTCCCAAGCACTCCAGAATGTAATCTTTGGACCTTTCAATTGTTCAAGATTTAGTGCATGTATACTTTCTGGTGGGGAATTCAATGTCATACTATGAAGATGCTCCCTTACCAATTTAGTAACTTCAGCTCCAGTTAAATCATCTATCTTAAAATCCATATAAAATCCCTCCGTAGTCTCTAAATTAAAAAAATAGTTAGCCTCTTCAATTACACTGTCACTACCTTATTGACGTAAAGCACCAGTGCGTATAATTTTAAGCTGATTACTGTTTATTTTCTCTTTTATAACATAATCGATATGTAAAAAGTGGAGTCCAAATAACGTCATATCATGTGTAGCTATTAAGTCTCCGTTTTTCTCCTTTATCGTAAAATTCTCATGCAGGGGCAATTTGATAATATATCGACCAATCGCCAAATAGGTTCCAGAGTCTCCATCTCCATTGCTTGTTAGGTTAAGCCTTTCATTTTCAGCAGACAATTGTAGAATTCCGTGCATCGATGAAAATGGCAAAGGCAATGCGATGTTCATGTACATCTCTCCATTAGATTGGTGTTTTGAATAAATTGCTACAAATACAGTCTCCTCGCCAATCATTCTTTTCCAGACTCTCGGCTTGGTTCTTCCATCGAGATGTTCATCCATCAATGAACTTAGCCTGTCATTTCCATCTGAGCCGACGAAAAAGGCAGATTGAGCTGGCCCATTTTTCGGCTTATAAACTAGTAGATGAATGCAAAAGGCTTAAACCAGGCTGCCCATTTTACGGATGCAAATAATTGGAACCTTCCCGTTTGCTCGTAAAAATCAATTATTTTAACGGGAAGCTTTCTTGTGTCCACATAGTCTTCTAGTTCATCAACCAGTCCCTTGTGCGGAACTTCCGTCATTTTCAATTTTCCGCGTATATTGCTGACCGGAAAACTGAACGATTTTTGTTTCGTGGCAGGCACAAGCAATGCCCAGCCAATTATCGTAAAGGAACCAAATAGCAAGCAATTCAAAAAGCCGTGGACGATCAGCATGGTCGGAATCGTTACCACTGTATTGCCTGAAAAATTACCGTACGCATAAAGGATTGACCCTAAAATTGTTGCGCATAGTGTCACAAAAGGAATTCGGACGATAATCGCCTGTGGTAAAGGAAGCTTCAGACGGAATGTATAAAATGTCACGGCATAGATTGCCAGTACATAAAGCGACACCGAGATGATTTCGATGGTATGTGAAAATGTGATGCCAAGCGCCACTGTCATCGGTCCTGTCGCGATGATGAGTACACATATTTTATAGAGTTTTGTCATCTTTACGCGGCCAATCAGCCCCACTGAAATACAAAGCATAAATGCGGAATAATGAAAATGGATCGCTGTTAACCTGGCATGACTTTTGTTGAGTAGGTAAAGGTCTGCAACGTCTCTCCAGGTAACTTGTCGTTGTATGTTATCGACGAAAAACGCAAATCCCATTGTTCATGCAGTTTTGGCTGCTGGCTATACTCCCATATTCTTTCGATATCATCTTGGATTTCAATTTCCACATAAATCGGTTTTTCCGCCATAAAATTACTCACATCACTTTTTTAAGTATTTAACCATGAATTTCTAATTGCGCATCTTTTATATACTTATATTACCATTCGATATAATGAATCTATAGAGAAATTTCTGTTCAATAAAAACCGCTTGTAAAAGTACAACGTTTACTAACAAAAAGAAGAGAAGAAACTTAATACTAAATTCCTTCTTTTCCGTTGAGAGGTCATATGTAAACTTTCTTATTACAAAAGTGCAGTAACAACTTGAAAGATTAATAGCCGCAGAAGATTCATCACAAAGAAAGCTTCCGATGACTGGATTGAATACGCGGTAATGGATTAAATTCAGAAGCTAATAAGTTTGGAGTATGCTTGTATAACTTGCAGAAAAGGAAGAATGGATAGAGTAGTGTAAGACCCCATCAACTGAAGAAATAGTGGAGTTAGGAGTTCGTGGGATGTGTATCCTACATAATTTATACCAAGTTATAGACTGTGAACAAATATGGATCAATCAAATGCAAGGAATTGCTGTCCTTATCAATGACTCTGCCTAATATATATTTTGAACGAATTTCTTCATCTTCTTCAATATACTTCCCCCTAAGAAAATATAACATATACTAACTATACCAAAATCTCCCCTGTTTTTTTTTACCTATAAACAAATAAATAGATTAATTTGTTATCCATAATGAAGGAGTAAGTATATTAATCTATATAGAATTCATTCTAAAATCAGCCTTTTCAGCTATTAGTTAAGGTAATTACTAAAATTATGTTAATTTCCTCTAATATACGCCTATTGATACTATTAAGCTATTTCATACAATGATAGTAGTGAAACATATTTTAGTATGAATGGCACTATTAACAACGGTTGACTATTTCAAAAAACCGCCGTAAATTAGCTATCGCTTATAGACCATCAATTATATGTTTCTAAAAAACAACCTAGTCCTTTGCCTGAAATGATAAAATAGCAAAAATTTTAAAAAGGTGGTTGTCTATTTCATCATTATACCGTGTTACACAACCCATAATTGGCTTGATTTAGTCCCCCGTAAATGGATATTACTAATCTATAGAATGGTGAAAATAGCTCTACTAGTATTGTTCGCAACTCCAACAACTGCTGAAAACAAATAAATTTTCAAAAAAACAACTAGACCTTCTAATACGAACTCCTACACTATATTATTACTCAAGTCAAATAAGGAAGGTAATTACTTATTACCTATATTCAATCAAGAAGAAATAAAAAAAGTTGGTGGCCCAATACTGTACCCATATATAGAAGCAACTTAGAAAAACTTAATCCTATCCTTTTGCTAGTTAAAAGCAAAACAGTAACCATAGAGTATTTGGTGTCCTTTCCAACAAGTAAAATTATAACTGGAGTGAGAAGAAATTGTATAATATAAAACTGGATACAACGCTTGATTCAAATTTAATTTTGATCAATGAAAACACGCTAAAGAAACTCAACATGTTATCTACTGACTCTATCATGTTGCATTTCGGTCAAATGGTTAAGGAGCTTATTATTCAAATAGATAATAAAATTCCAGAAATAGATATTGTCATTCCAAAAATTCTTACACCACAAATAACCATACCTGATGTACCATATGATTGCTATTTTAATGAAAACCAATTAATAATAGGCCCAGTAATAGGGTTTATTCCACTTAAGGTATTTTACAGCAATCCCCAAAAAATGCTCTTACGTTTTTCAAACTATAATAAGATCAACGGACTTATATTTATTTTTAGACCAAATGATATAGACCATCAAAATAAAACGATAACCGGCTACTACTTCGAACCAAAATCTAAGGAGTTTATTCAAGCAACATTTCCTTATCCAAAGGCTGTTTACTGCAGGAGCAAGGTATCAAAAAAAGTCTACAACAAACTTGGTGGGAATTTATTTAATTTCCCATACACCAATTGCAGTAAAAAACTTTTTAGGAACTTAATGGAAAAAGATCCCCTGTTAAAAAATTATATCCCCGAAACAATAGACTATTCTGGTCTAAAGAGTGTTCTTAATATGCTTAAAAATCATGGAAGTATCTATTTAAAACCGCCAAGACTATCCCAGGGACGAGGAATTTTTCGTTTAAAACTAGATAATGATGATTATGTTTTAAATAATCATTCATTTAGAGAACTTAAATTAACAACTAAAAAGGAACTTTCCAAAATACTAAAGAAAAAAATACACGGAGATTATTTAGTTCAACAGGAAATTTTAAGCATACAAGAGGATAGAAAGATAGACTTTAGAGCTTACTTTCATAAAGGTACTGATAAGCAATGGAAGTTTACCGCATTCGAAACAAAAGTAGGAAAAGAAGGGAGTGTTATTTCAAACTTTAAAAATAGGGATACGATGATGTCAGGTTATGAAGCTCTCCAAGAATTTTACGATTTAAATTCCAAAGAGAGTGATGAAAAAATAAAAGAATTGAGTCGAATATGTATTGAAGCAATTAGGTTAGTTGAAAACAAGATAGGTCTTTTAGGTGAGACAGCAGTAGATTTTATTATTGATAAAGATCTAAAGATTTGGCTCCTGGAGGTACAAGTGAATTTTGCAGCCGATAAAAAACTAACCAGATCAAAATCAGAGAAAGCTATTCTACCTCTAATTCTACCGGTGTCCTTTTTGTATGCAAAGGCCTTAGCGGGGTTTGAGGATAAATAGTTTTAAGCGAAGATACTGCCTTACCCTATCATTGTTTTTATATAATAAACTTTAGTTTTTATTACTATTCTTAATTTATTTACTCCCTGGTGCCACTTATGTTAAATTCCCTATTTTTCTTGTTCCAATAACGAAAGATTAAAAGATTATTAGAAGAAAAAAGTTAAATGTCCATGTATGATCACATTTTTTCATTATATAGAAGTAAAAAAATTTTAGGAGGAGTTAAAATAGACAAGAACGCGAGAACCCCAAGAACACCAAAAAGATTCTCAAAACATCTGATGCAAGATATTCTCTTGCAGAATGATGTAGTTAAAGAGACTTTACCTGAAACAGAGAAGTTAAGCGAAAAAAGTCTTTGGTCCATGTTATATAAGCATCAAGAAATTATACTCAAAAAGGAAAACTACGGTAAAGGAATTGGAATGTTAAAAGTTAAAGTATTGGAGGAAGGTAATTACGAGGTCCATATTGAAGATGAAAAAAAAATAATCACACAGAAAACAGAACTAAACTCCTATGTTATGAATATCACTAATGGAGAAGATTATTTAGTTCAACAATTTGTTGCTCTTGCAAAAATAAACGATTCGCCTTTTGATATTCGAGTGATTGTTCAAAGAAAATTTGGAACTAATAAATGGATTGTAACAGGTAAGTATGCAAAAGTTTCACAACAGGATTATTTTAAAACAAATTTAGCGGCTGGAGGAAGTGTCCTGCCAGTTGATGAAGCTATAAGGTTATCTTCAGTCGATGACAATATCGACATCTCTACGCTTCTTTCACAGATTGACGAAGTTAGTCTTGAAGCAACCAAACAAGCATGTTCCACGGAAACATTTAAGGATTGGCTAATTTGGGGGATGGATGTTGGAATCGAAAATAATGGAAAGCTGGTTTTTTTTGAAGCAAATGAGGTACCTGGATATAAAGGATTCAAAAACTTACCAGACTTAACAATGAGGAAACGAATTAGAAAAATAAAAGCATACAATCTAAAAATGAAAAATAAAAAGAAAGGATAACCTTTATCCCTAATGCAGTAAAAATTAGTATGATAAGCAATACCTTTATAAATTTATTTTTATTAATAACACTTAAAGTTTCAATTGCAAATACTGAGTATAGCTAAAATTGGGGCCTCTACAGGCCTACTCCGTTTAAAAAAGAGCTGAACGGAGGTTTTCTTATGGGAAATGAACGTTATACAGAAAAACAAATCCAACGCTTAAAGTCGAATCCACAAGTGAAAAGTGTGTCAAATCAAACTAATTCGTATGAACCTGTTTTCAAGTTGAAAGCATTACTAGAGAACTAACTTGGCAAAGGGCATCTACAGATTTTCGTTGAACATAACTACAACATAGATATCCTCGGTTCCCATCACCCCAAGAAATGCTTTTACAGATACCTTCACGGTGGAGCTACCGTGGGAGAGGTAGTAAAGGCTGACCTAAACTTAAAATTGGATTATTTCCTATCACTAGACTTGGGGCTTTCCTGCCCACTCATTTTTGCAAACCTTCCTTCAAGCCTCCATCGTCCAAGATTTCTAATTTTTCCACTGGTCCATCATTAATCTTTACAACTCCCTTAACAATAGCGCTCTTTTCTTCGCCACCTTCTTTTTTATAATGAACGACGACCGAGGTTTTATAGCTTGTCGTTTCATTTTCATGTTGCCCTACTTCAATTTCCCCAACACTCAATTCATATCCATTTTCAGCAGCAATGGCTGGATAGACAAACCCGAATGAGATAATAAAATCTTCCAATCCATCCTTTGAAAAGGAACTATATTTTTTATTTAAATACTCCACAAGAGGCTTATTATCTAATGGATTTTTGGAAACGGCCCACAACTTATTAAGCTTATGATCGGTCCTGCCAAACTGCTCCTGTAGAATTCCCCAAGTGAGTGCTCCCCTATCGCGATCCTTGTTGGAAATTTCGATCATCTCTGTATAGAATCCACTATCACTTAAGCTCTTGACTCCACTGATTTTACCGTTCTCGGACATCGTGACGAAACCGGTCAGTGTTGCAGAGTTCTTCTCCCCCTCTTTTTCATATGTTACATCGACCTTATAGTCGTAGTTTCGCTCAAAACCTTCTTGTTGCTGAATCTGGATTTGATCGGTCTTGAATGTGTATCCGCTTTCATGTGCTTGATAATGATATGTGAATACTAAATTTATTAAAATCAACTTTTGAAATTCCTCTTCCTCTACATAAGGACTAAAGGTTTCATTAATGTAATCTGTATACTGTTCTACTCCTGTCTTTCCGGAATTGGTCATAGCGTCGAACATTTCATTTTGGACTCGTACAGCCTCCTCATCTGGGCCATTATATTCGATTTCCAAGTACTTTTTAATCGTTTCCATATTTGGATCTTCAACCGCTCCTACTTTAATCTTCTGCTCCGAACAGCCTGTCAGAAACAAAGTCAATAGTAGTAAAATGCTACCTACTTTTTTTATGAACATATTGATTCCTCCTTAGTAAAAGTTACATTCATTACCTTGATTACGATTTCAACTTGTGATTGGTTTCATTTTTTGGAAGTTTTTTCTATTACATAGCAGATATACGTAAGATGGTCGGCTACAAGACACTATTCGCAGGGGACTGTGGAGTCATTATTGAAAATTGTGGGGCGCATTCTTCTGCAGAACCGTAGGAATGAAGATAACTGGTGCAAATTTGATTGCGTTAGCAAAATGTTAGTATCTAGTTACACACACATCCTGTGTTGAGTGTATGTGGCGACAGATGAGTTATTGGTGGGTTTATGTAAAATGCTTGGTTAACTTAGAACCAAGCATTTTATTATTTATTTTCCTAATAATACCCTACCACCAGAACCTAAAATTCTAGACATTTATAAAGAATCAAGAAACAATAATTTTAGAATCCTAATATTAGACTCTTAGTATAAGAATTCTAATATTAATATTTATTTTAAGAAGATTCACTAGTGTTGCATAAAATTTGACGGAATATTCAGTCACTAGGTTTTCAATATTTTCGTCAAAAAGGTAAGCACCCGAATAAAGGTAGTACTGTCCATTTGGCAAATTTATACATACAGGCGAGGGCGACAGTTATAGAAAGGATTCCTACGGAACTTTTTTGCTTCTGATTTTACGAAGCCAATATTGGGAATTCCTCCAGAGATTTGCGACCAAAATGCGCGAAATTCGTAAGATTGAATTTTTACTTTTCGATTCCATCTGAATCAACACGTTCAAGCAATAGGCAATCAACGCCAAGTAAATTTGGTTTTTCACGGCGTTTTCACTTTGACCGTAGAAATGCTTAATTTTCACGTGTTGCTTGATCCATTTGAAAAACAATTCAATTGCCCAACGGGAGCGATAGATTTCACTAATTTCCTCCGCTGTAAGGTCGAATCGATTTGTGATTAGACGCAGTTCGCCTCCCTTGCCGTCTGGTATGACGATAATCCGAAAGACATTTTCCGTACAGTTAGTGCTGGATCCAATAAAAGCCATGGTATCCGACAGGACATCGCTTCCTTCTGGAAGAGAAAACGAATAGACGGGATGAAGGACCGAATTCTTCTTCAGCCGGCAAACGAAAAAGATTCCATCGTCTGTAAAGAGGTCGAATCGTTTGTAATCCACATATCCGCGATCGAAAACGTACATGGCTTCTTTGTCATCAACCAGCACTTCCAGTTGATTGCGGTCGTGTGCTTTCGCATTCGTGATGACTTCTTTATCCGGATAATGCGTGCCATTTTCATCGAAGACCAAACGCAGATGCAACTTTACGCCCGCTTTGGTTTCTCGGAATTCCGCCCATTTAAAATG
>NZ_ALJG01000357.1 GCF_000286315.1 Paenisporosarcina sp. TG20
TTTCCGCTGGAGTCGCCACCTTTCACTACAATCATTCTCCTTTTAAACAACAGTGATAACAATATAGTTTTAAAAATTAAAAACGTCCTATCTTGTAAAACGAAAGTCCCCCCACTATATTTAGATAGGCCAATTTATTATGTACAATTCAAAAATTACTAAAATAGAATATATACTGAACAAAGTTCACTTCGACTAAGATGAGACTTCCGTTTCTAAAAATGGAAATTACGACTTCACATTAATTGAATTAACGAGAATCACAAAGATATTCCATTTTAGCATGTTAATCTACATTCAATAAAAGCACCATGAACACTGGATTCATGACTCACTAATTTTATATACTTTCTTTGTTTCAAAGAAAAGTGCAAGGCGCCATTTATTTCAACACCGGTGCTTGGTTCTAGACATAGATAAGTATCATCACTTGGTTCCTGTCATGTTATATTTTACATTCAACAATCATGTAAGAAAATCCTGCTACAAACACGGATGTTTGCCGGGGAATTTTAATGCGAGTTAGAATAATAATGGTCTTATCTCATTATGATATGATAGCTTAAAAGGTCGGGAGTTTACTATATATGAATCCTATACTTTATGGAATATTAGTTGTCATTACCACTTTTCTAATGGGTTCTTCTTTTACTATCGGTAAGATTGGTTTAGCCTATGTGTCCCCTCTTCTTCTCGTTGGTATTCGATTTACAATTGCCGGGGTTTTGATGGCTCTTTTTCTATTAGTCATTAAGAAACCTCTTCCTCGATCCCTACATGATTGGTCTAGGATATTTGTAATTGGTCTCTTTCAGACTGCAGGCGTAATGGGCTGTATATTTCTAAGTTTAAGAACCATTACTGCTGGAGAATCTTCCATATTAACATTTAGTAATCCTTTGATAGTTGTTATTTTAGGAACTATATTCCTTGGAATTCGATATCGAGCCCTCCAATGGATTGGAGTCTTTACGGGGTTTATCGGTGTATTCATTACGCTAGGGTTTCATTTACAATTAAATACAGGAACCTTATTCGGACTAGGAGCTGCTTTCTTTTGGTCAATTGCCACCATCTTAATAAAAAAGTGGGGAAGTCGTTTCAATATCTGGGTGTTAACTGCTTATCAGATGCTTTTTGGCGGTATTCTACTATTAATAATGGGCGTAACACTTGAGACACCCAAATTGATTATGAATACGAACTCTATCTCGATCATCTTATGGCTCGCGATTATGGCTTCTATCGTTCAATTTGCCGTATGGTTTTATTTATTGAGTGAAAGTGATCCTGGCAAGACCAGCGCATTCCTCTTCTTGGCTCCCTTTTTCGGGACTTTAACAGGGTGGTTATTTTTGAATGAAGTTGTAGAATGGACTGTTTATTTAGGAGGACTTCTCATTTTCATCGGGATTTTCTTTGTAAACTGGACATTTTCAAAGAAGAATAAATTACTATAATTCCTGATTCTTTCATATTAATTTCTCAAATAACTATTTGAAGTGAAACTTGTTAGAAAATACAAGGATTTGATAAACAATAAGGTTGATATTTCATCAATAGAAAAAGGACCAAATAAATGGTCCTTCTTCTATTATACTAGTCTGGTTACTCAGCTATATGTTTTATAACTGCCATTTCTTTTCCGAATCTATCACCATTATCAATGAACCCCAAACTCTCGTACAAATTATGGGCGCCCATATTATCTGGTTGATAACCTACAACAATTTTTTTAGCCCCTAGGAATGTACCATCTCTGACAACATGAGTTTAGTTGCAGCTTTACCTATACCTTCTCCTTGGTATTGCTTATCAACCATTATTCTATATATCCAATAGGCATCAAGTTCTTCTGGAACAGTGTTGTACATCAAAAAGCCAACCACTTTTTCTTCAGCATAAATAGCGTATGGCTTTAATGTAGGTTCAAATTTTGATTGAGCAATTGATATAGCGTTTGGCTCAATGTATTCTTCTTGTTCTTCTGATACTTCTAGTTCACAGCATTCATACCAGTTTTCAGCATTTAATTCTACAATTCCCACATTCTTTGTCGTCATAATTTACCCTTTCAAATTCCGGGGAAACACTAACCAATTTATTAATTAGGCGTTATCCCCTTGTAATCATTAATGATAAAAATTTTTTTGCATGTCATAATGAACGCCTCCTTTAATAACTATCGCCTATGAATTAACAGTTTATTTCAAGCTTACTAATTATATTATATGTCTTTAAAACTAAAATTTCTCTTCTCCTGCTAGAGATCAACAGTACACTCAATATCAAAAAAGTAATCGTCACTCTATAAAATCGGGCGGTTAATTTTATAAGTTAATGCGTACTATTGCTCCACAATTTTCTTGATATTGTGATAAACAAATTCCAAATCCTCTTCTGAAATTAAATAATGAACAATCATTCTAATTCTTTTCTTTCCAATATTCTTTACTTTTATTTTCTTTTCTTTCAAGAGAGAAGTAAGCTTTTCAGCATCCATTTCTTCTCTAGTGATATTCAAAGAAATAATATTTGTTTGAACATTTTTCATATTAATTGTTATACCTTCAATAATAGAGAGTTTTTGCGCAAACTTATACGCTTTTTTATTGTCATCTATTAAACGGTCAATCATATGATCTAATGCGTAGAGTCCTGGTGCAGCGATGATGCCCGCTTGCCTCATTCCTCCACCTAGCCTTTGACGATTCATTTTAGCTTCATTAATAAACTCTTTAGAACCTGCAAGGATAGAACCAAGTGGACAACCTAGTCCTTTAGTTAAACAAAATTGAACTGCATCAACATGTCTGCATAATTCTGATGGTTTTAAACCCAATTCAACTGCAGCATTAAAAATACGAGCACCATCCAAGTAGACGGGTATATTGTGGATTTCAGCAAGTTGTTTGATGTCTTTCATATTATCAATTGACACTATTTGCCCTTCATTTAAGTTGTAAGTGTTTTCCAAGGAAATTAATGCAGTTTTTGCTTTTTGTATATCGCCAGAAGATAATAATGTCTCTATCTCTTCTGGATTGTAATAGCCATTTTGAACATTGATAGGCCTTGCTTGCACTTGAGCTACCGCTGCCATAGCTGCCCCTTCTAAATTAAAAATATGAGAATCAAGACCAACAATAATTTCCTGTCCTCTCTGGGCTAAACCCATTATGGCTACTTGGTTTGCCATTGTCCCAGAAATAACTAGTAGGGCTTCTTCCATCCCAAGAAGTTCGGACGCTCTTCTTTGTAGTTCATTCACTGTCGCATCTTCACCCATGATATCGTCACCAAGCGAAGCATTGGCAATGGCCTCCATCATTTGGGGGTTAGGTAATGTAACAGTATCACTTCTTAGGTCAATATATCCGAACATTATTGTATCACTTCCTCCATATGAGCTACTTATTTTTCTTTAATTGTAGCTTCCTCATCATCTTCTTTACCAAAGAATCGATTCACAATCATTGCAATGGCTCCATCACCTGAAATGTTGGTTGCTGTGCCAAAGCTATCTTGTATCATGAATAAGGCTAGCATAAGTCCGATTTCGGCTTCACCAAAACCGAGAGTTGACTGCAAAATCCCAATTGCCGCTAATGCAGATCCCCCTGGCACTCCAACAGCTCCTACTTCAATAACCCCTAAAATAAGAATAAACGAGATAATGAGAGCAACAGAAGGTAAACTTCCTTTTGTTAATAGCGAAACAGTAATCGCGCTAATCGTCAAAGTCATAGCTGCACCTGAAAGATGCACGTTTGCACAAAGCGGCATAACAAAATCCGCAATTTTTTTATTGATAAAAGGAACGGTACGGGCTTGTTTGAGTGATACTGGCATAGTAACCGCACTTGACATAGTACCCATAGCAGTGAGGTAAGCAGGGATCATTGCTTTAAACATTATCAACGGGTTTTGCTTTGACACTATTCCAGCAACAAGATATTCAATAAATAACCAAACCACTTGTAAAATAAGAATTAATACTAGCATTTTTCCAAACACAGACATTGTTCCAAAAAGTTCCCCTTTTGCAGATAAGCCTGCAAATATACAAGCAATAAAAATTGGTATAGCCGGAACAATAAATCCTTTAATGACGTGTTCAATCATATTTCTAAATTCAATTACAGCACCTGAGAGAATTTTTGATTCTCCCCAGGATGAGGCCATTCCAACAATAATTGCTAAAACAAGCGCAGAAATTATACCCATAATTGGCGGAATTCCTATTTCAACAAAAGGAGCGCCAATAGTAGCAGCTTCTACTGCTTGATTAGCTTGTAATGCAAAACTTGGAACGATAACATAAGCCGCCGCTGCAGCCAGCATACAAGCAATAACCGTATCCAAATATGATATACCAATTGTGAAGCTTAATAACTTTCCTGCTTTTGAAGAAAACTCAGCGATACTCGCTGCAACAAATGCAAAAATAATCAAAGGAATTAGAATTTAATGAGATTCCCTAACAACATGTTTCCTGTTTCTGTGAAACGAATCATCCAATCAGGCCCATAAAAACCTATTATAATACCAACACCAAGACCAAGTAACAATTTGGGAATTAGACCAAATTTCATATATTTCCTCCTATCTAAATTTTAAAATCTCTTCACATAGCGAACTCGTCTCTCATGTCTACAATAATATAGTATTTATTCATCAGCTAATTTATGTCATGAGAAATCAATAAAACTAAATTACATTATTTGTATGATAAGTTACATCTATAAAACAAAAATCCAGTAACCTAATAGCTACTGGATTTTCAATATAATTGGTAAATATAATTATTTCTGGTATCTCCCACTTCTCACTTTACGCTATTAGAATTCAAATACTTTTCTTCAAGATTACATCAATAATAGAAACTAAAATGGATCTTATAGAGCTACAGTATTAACATTTCTTGATTCTATATCTACCGCCAAACATTTCAAACAATATTTCGTTTTTCTTACTAGTAAAATTGACTTGAAATGTTTTTTCTCCTTGCTTTTCAATCACATCTGAAACTACTCCATTTCCAATGGGACTACTAAATACAGGGTTCCCACCGGGGATTTTTAAAGTTCTATACTATGCATTTAGTTCCTCGTCTTTATACATTTTGCTAATTTTTAAATTAAATAGTTCCGACCATCTTGCTGAAGTTGTTTCTAAATCTTTGACTGCAAATGTAATGTGAGATAACTCTATATCTGCAGAATTGGGTAGGATACTTTCTCTTTCAATTAAATAACCGAAGTTCAGTTTACTGAACTTCGGTTATTTAGATTTATATGAAAGGTAATACCCAAAATTTGATTCAAAGATAAATCACTTTGCTCCCGTTACCCTACAGTCTCTTCTAACAAATGTTGTGTTAGTATTTCTCGGATATGGGATGGAATAGGCTCTGATTTTTGATTTACTGAATCAAAGTTCACATAGATTGTCTCCGCTTTCGCACAAAGTATTCCTTTTTGCCATACTTCTTCATAGAGTTCAAGACTTGAATTACCTAATCTTTTGATCCAACACTTGATTTCTACTCGATGACCAAAATAGATCATAGCTGTATATTCTACTGTTGTTTTTAAAATAATCATTTTCCACTTTTTGAAATCATGGTCCGGAGTAAACAATTCAAAAAGCTCAAGTCGTCCTGCCTCTAACCAAACAGGTAGCGTTGTATTATTGATATGTCCTACTCCATCCGTTTCAGACACTCTTGGGTCTATCATAGTCGTAAATATATCCATTTCCTCCTTATATTACTTTTGCATATTCGTGAATTTATCAGCACTACCGTGCACTGTCCTTATCAATTATCGGTTGTTAAAAACTAGGTAGCTTGCCATGATAAGCATTTTCATAAATTCTATAAATTTCGTTTATTCCTAAAGGCTTAGGACTTCTACCTAATAATCTGGTTTGTTTAACGGCACTCTCAGTTAATGAATTTAAGTCACTCTCCTGAATTCCGAAGGCTTGCAAGCTATTTGGCAAACCTACACAACCTTTACTATAAACAAATTCCTATCAATTTATCTTCCAAACTGTTCAGTAGGTGAGTCAATTTCATAACTTCTCAATTCGATAATAATTACGAACATTTAATTGGTTTTCACATTAATTATCCGTTCATTTTAATAAGGTATCGATTGATTGTAGCGCAGTGCGGCGACTCCTGTGGGAATAGCGCGAACTGAAAGCCCCGCAGGAACACAGTGACGAGGAGATTGAAGTCGTGCCCCACGGAAAGCGTCCGCATGAAGCGAAAATCAACTTTGTTCGGGTTTTATTGCTAGAATTTTTATTATTAAATCGATTCAGGTGTATTTTTTTATTTATTTATTTTATCGCCTTTAATTTATTATTTTTCCAAACATCGTACTCTTCTTTCATGCATTTACCACAAGGTCTATAACCCGCATCTATAGCAGTAGTTTCGTCTTTAAAAAACACTCTATTAGTAATGTAATGACCTTTTTCAATGTAACTTAAGGCTGATTTACAATTTAATTTCCCATAAATCTTTAACTTTTTGTTTCCACCAAACAAACCTTTTTCCAAACATTCAAAGGGGTTATTATTGGAATCTAGTAGAGAATATGTTTTCAATGCATTTCATCCTTTGTGATTTTATTTATGTCTAAGATAATCTTGGCAATTTGTGATCATGTGCATACAGGTTGATCAATGTGTTCTAATTCTTTCACCGAGTCTTCATCTGTTACGGTTTGTTCCTTATTGTATTGTTTACTTAGGTACTGGATGTCGTGAATGTATTTCTCTTAAATTTAATAGGGTTTCTCCGTTTTTGTGTTCCCAGTGTGGATACAGGATATTGATTTTTTTCCAATTCAACATATTCATCAATTAACTTTACATATGCATAAATCCTAGCAATACTGTCTTACTGACTAACGGGTCTTAAACCATAGGTAGCTTGCCATTATACGCATTTTCATAAATTCTATAAATTTCATTCTTACCTAAAGGTTTTGGACTTCTTCCTAATAATCTTGTTTGTTTCAATGCATTGTCAGTTAATATTTCCAGGTCACTTTCCTGAATCCCAAAGGCTTGCAAGCTATTTGGCAATCCTACATCTTGTACTAAATCAAATAATGCATTCACCACGGAGAGGGCTATTTCTCTATCCGATTTATTCACAATTGGCAGGCCTATTGCTGTTGCAACATCTACTAATTGTGGAATGCAAGATGCCCAAATTTCGCTATACACATAAGGAAGTAATACTGCATTTGACTCGCCATGAGGGATTTTAAACAGCCCACCAAGTGGATATGCAAGAGCATGAACTCCTGCCACACCCGCATTGTAAAAACTTAGTCCCGCTTCTAAACTTGCCAGTGACATTTCCTCTCTCGCCTTTATGTCTCGCCCATTCCAAACTGCGGTTCTAATTGAATCTTGAATTCTATTAATGGCACTTAATGCAAATGAATTGGTCATTGGTGAGGCATTTACTGATGTGTATGCTTCAATCGCATGTGTAAAAGCATCTACTCCGCTTGCAGCGGTTATTCTACTCGGAAGTGAATAGGTTAATGTTGGATCTACTATGACATAATCAGCAACCATATACTTGTGCGTAATGACATCTTTAGTATTTCCTGTACTAAATACAGCAATATCCGTCACTTCAGCCCCTGTTCCTGCAGTAGTAGGAATCATGACTTTTGTTAACCCTTTTTTAGTTATTTTATTCGTTCCTGTAAGATTGAGATAATCTTCGATATCGCCTGGATTATCGACCAGAACAGCAGCGGTCTTCGCTAAATCTAATGAGCTACCACCACCAACCCCAATAAGTAAATCCGCATCACTCTCACGAATAGCTCTCAAAATTTCATTACCTAACAAGGTTGAAGGTTCTGGTTCAATTTTAGAATAGATGGTCATTTGAATATTTTTCTCTTGAATGATCGTAATTAGTGGTTGAATGATACCCAGTTCCAAAATACCCGGATCCGTTACTAGAAACACATGTTGTGACTTTTCTTCTTCTAATATGATGTTCAACTGATCAATAGAATTAATTCCATAATATATATTTTTAGGTGAAATAAAAGATTTCATCATATCCCCCTTTTCTCCCTATGTATTCGACAATGTCATATAAACTTCCTTTGTTTCCCTTTAAAATGCTCAAGAATCACTTAAGGGGCAGAGTCAAGGTAGCTGAAAACTTCACATTCATATAAAAGAAGTTAATCACATAAACAAATAATGTGATTAACTTCTATAAGATATCTATATCTAGTTTTTTCATTACATCTACAAAACCATACTTACAAATTAGGTTGAAATTTTCCACCTACTTTAAGTATTTCTCCCTCAACTTCCTAGCTTTCTTCTGATTGAGTTCGTCTTCAAATTTCACATCGAATTGACCAGTCCACGTATTCCAGACTCTTATAAACACAGTATCTTCAGTTTGATCATGCAAATGAAATTCAAAGCACACTACTCGCAAGGTTTCTTTCACTTCAATTGAATCTATTTCCTCAATTAGTTTTTGACCATTTTCAACTAAAAACTCGTAGCCTGAGTCCTCAATTAATTGTCTGACATGTGAGTCATGTAGTTCCATGATATCTGATTGATTGTCAAATGGAATATCCAATATTTCGTTGTCCTCATCCAATACATTTTGACCGTACTCACGTTTCATTACTTCTTTATGATAAGGGCTATAAGACAGTTTTACTTGTTCTTCCATTAGATCATGGGCAAATGTACCTTGTTTTAATTGCTCCAAACCACTACTAGTTAGTCGATAAGTAGTTTCTATCCTCTTAATCATCTTATTTTTCTTCATCAACTCCAGCATATGCTCAACGAAGATAACTTCAACTGCCAATAATTCACTGATTTCACTTGCCTGTTTGACTTCCAACAGCTCCAAAATCTTCAGAATCATTTTCATCAGTACATCCATTTGACTCCGAACTACCGTTTTCATCTCTACTTCCACTAGTTGAAGTGGATATACACAATTCTCTCTTCCAAGTAAACGGAGATGCGGTTGTTCGAGAAAACTCTCAGCCACTTTAGAGACTTCTTCCTCGATTCTTGAATTCTTGCTCATAACATCACTTCCTGCCTACACTTGTTTCTAATTGTTTTAGTCCTTCGTGTTGCTTCACTACATTCAGAACGTGACGGAACATTTCCTTTTGAGATTCCCCGTGTGCTTTTTTAGTGAACATGTCTACACTACCGACAATCATAAGAAGTTCACGTGCACGAGATAAAGCTACGTTCAATCTTCGATAATCCTTCAAGAAACCAATATTCCCGTCAGGCTGAAGATGATTACGAACGAAGCTCAGAATAATGACGTCCATCTCCATCCCTTGGAATTTATCTACCGTACCAGTTCTGCAATGAAGATGCGAAAGGTCAAGTTCTTGACTGAGTAGCCGGTTCACTTTCTTCACTTGTTCCCCGTAAAAACTGATAATGCCTACTTTTTTCTTTACATGCTGTTCCAAACGACCTTCTCTTTTCGCCGCTGCAGTGGCCTGGTCCAGATCCACCAATAATTCACGTATTTGTTTCAATTCAGCTGCATTATAAAAGCTACGACTATGTTGTTCTCGCTCCTCCAAAAAGCCTTGTTCGTTTGGCATGTCGTACCAAAGAATATGTTGACCGCGAGCGAATAGCTTACCATCGAGCAAGTGATCCCGCTCGATATCTGAATTGGTCAGTCCACAAGCCAGTCCGTAATTCTTTTCGCGGTAAAAAGGATTAATCGTTTCCATGATGTGTTCATGCATCCGGTATTGGATACGTAGTGTCGCTTTACTGCCATCGGGTAAATCCTTAAACAAACGTTCAAAAATAGACTCTTTCAAAATAGACTTTAATTCTGCTTTCTCTGTTGTGTCTTTTATGTCCTCTAGCACCTCATCCATCGTGTCCTGTCCAACTAAAGGTGGAAGTTGGTGATGATCGCCGACCAATATAATTTTCTTCCCTTTTAACATTGGTAACAACAATTCCGGTGGTGTTGCTTTTGATACTTCATCAATAATAACAACGTCAAAATCAGGATATTGTTTAACAAAATCTTTACTCGCCGAAATTGAGCAAGTAACACCAATTACATTTGCATACTGGATATACAATTTCTTGATTTCTTCTAAATCATAGGCTGTCGATTGTTCCAACATCCCCTTCCATTCCAAGCGAATGTCATTTGATACAGCAAGAAATGTTTCATTTCGTTTCAACTCACCCAATTGCAAAGTAGTGTCCTCATATGTGGTATTGGCCTGTTTCAGTAGGTGTTCAACATCAATCGCCACAATAGCTGCAAGTTTTGACATTTTCGCTATTAACGCGTCTTTATTTACATCTTCATTTGTCATTTGTTGATTTAGTTGTTGAAGGCTTTCCTGAAGTTTATTTATTTCACGTTGTAGCTTTAACACTTCTTCTTTTTCAACGTTCATGGAACAAACCAATGCATCAACATAGAATTCTTCTGTTCCCATCTCTAACAATAACTGTTGTTTTTCAGCAAGCATTCTTTTAAGCTCGAATTCCGTTTCAAAACCGCTGTTGCTGTGTAAAGTCTTGCTTAAATCCTTTATCATAACTTCCCATTCAGAGATTTCAGCATCCATAGTAACAAGACTAGTTTTAAAAGGAATCATTTCTTCACTCAGGTCGCTAATACGTTGTAACATAGCCTTTCCAACTGCTTCTTTCAGCGCCTCAAACGTCTGTAATATTTCCTGTTTTAATCGTTCATTCCCACTACTAGTACCCACGCTTCGGTTGCGCTGGACCGAGTCCCTAGTTTGTTTAAAGCTCATCATATTTTCATAATATGAAGAAAGCGTTTGCCGATCCCCATGACTCATAGGTTCACTAAAACCATGCATTTTTTTGGCGTATTCCCGAAAGGCATTCACAACTTTAGTCGCGTGAGGGTCCGACACTTCCGATGTTTCAAGCAGTGGATTCATACTAATTTTCTTCGATAACATTTTCATGTTGTATTGATGTGCGTTGAGTTTCTCCTCGGCATAATTAATGGCTTTTATCAATGTTGCATCCACTTCAGGCGAACCTTGAAATACTGGATTTAACCGCATATAATCAAACTGTTGCTTCTCCAATTGACGAATTAATGACAACACTTCACCCAGATATGTCCATGATTCATCCCCCATTAACTCTCTTAACTCAGCTAGCTTTTTGACGGTTTCAAGTTGTTGGACACCTTCTTGCATTGCTACTTGTTTTGAACTAATGGACTTGATTTTACCAATCAATCCCTGACGTTCAATTTTTTTATCCGTGAGGGTGAATTCTGTATCTATATATTTCAGTCGATTCTCAAGTTCCTCGATTTCAGTATGAATTTGTTCCTGTATCTCTGAAAACTTACCAGTGCCAGAAAAGAGTTCCACTTGTTCTATTGCCTTTTCATAGTTGATTTGAACACCTACCAAATGCTCACTAGCAGTCTTCATTTGGTCCATTTGCTGGTCTTTGTCTCGAGATAACTCTTCCACGTGAGACTGAAGAGTTGTCTTCTCAAGTTCTAAGTGATCTAGCTCAATCTTGGCTTCCTGCTTCTCTGTTAACTGTAACTCGAGAGCAGTTCTTTCAGCCAAAAGCTTTTCAAGCGTTTCTTTTGTCTTATCGATAGCAGCTTGAATAGCTGGACCATTTGTTTCAAACTTGTTCACATGTGTTTGGATAGAAGAAAGGGTCTGTTCTTTCCAGTACAAAGCCACTTGTTCCTCTACAAAGCGTTGGCCTTCCTCCTCGATGCTTTCACTTCGACCAATCCGCAAAATTCTTATTTCTTTATCTGTCAGCAATTTTCCAAGCGCATTATCTACAGCCAAATTGGATTGTGACGCAACGAGCGTTTTCAACCCCATTTTCGCATTTTGATAGCAAATCTCAGAGATCACCGTGGTCTTACCGGTTCCAGGAGGTCCTTGAATAACATATAAATCTTGAGCGCCAATCGCACCTTCTACGGCTTGTCTTTGAAATTCGTTCAGGTTTTGTTTAAATTCTAACCCAATAGGAATTTTGGCTTTCCTAATGGGTGGACGATTCTCAAATAGTATTCTTTCTAGGTTTGGATTAACTGCCCAGCCGTTCTCAAGTCTTTTGAATCCTTCTTTCAAGCGGTTAATTTGCGTCAATTCTGCAATATTATCAAAAGCTAGTTTCCCGTTACTAGGGACTTTCCACTTGCCTTCTCTTGCTTTTTCCTGCAAATCCCTCTCGAGTTCCACGTCAATTATTCGCTTGCCCATTTGAACTTGGACGACTTTACCAAGGTTTTGATTTATAGGGGCTAGTCGTACAGTAGACTTCCCGTAAAACTTATCGAAACCATTGGGTAACTTCTGCAATTCAAAAGTAACTTTACGAAAATCTTGACTCAATCGAGCACTTCTCACACTAATTTCAAGTTTTTCCACATCTGCGTTTCTTTCCATTACACGTAAGTATGCTTCCCAGCCTGTAATTCGTTTCTTTACATACTCAGAACGTTCCGACGCAATCGGAAGGGATTGTATAAGGCCGTAAAGAGAAAGCGTCATTTCTGATGACACAAGACCTCTTTGATCAAACGACATCTTCATATGCTTATGCCGATTATTCCCTAAATGAAGACGCTTCTTCGTCACATAGTAGTGAACCACTTCAAGTCCATTCCCAGTCCACTCACACTCCATCACTTGCATGCCCTGCGCTTTACTATCGGTTTCCTTCGCTGGTTCCACATATAATGCCACACGCTTTTGATTTGTCTGACCATCAGTTAGTCTTTCCATATGGACATCAAAAACGGGAGACGACTGCAACAAACCATACAGTTCTCCCGTAACTTGAGGCTTATTTTTCTTTAACCGGTGTGCCACCGAAAGATTACAACGCATCACGTTAACTTTAGTATTCACATTCACTGCCTTATTCATCTCCAACCATTCCAAACTCATCTTCTTATTGTAAAGGATAACAGCCATCAAATCGATAATACATTTCTAAATAACTGTAAACATAATATTATAATTACTTGCTTTTAATGGTGACGCTAGGGAATTAAGGATTCCCTTCTTCTAATAATGATTAATACTGTTACTTATACATTACATTTAATTAGCCATTGTATAAAATGTGATTAACAATAATTATAGTTAGATGTAATCCATACTTAACGTTATAGCAGGTTTTGTAATGGCATTTATTACTTATGAACAAATTATAAAAGTACTTATAGGACGGTTAGAATTTTTTCGCTTTGTGTTCTAGGAATGTTTATTATTTTAATGTTAATTCAACAATGTTAAAGAAAATCAATATCTCTGTCTCTATCAATTTGAAAGATAGCTCCTGTTGGACTAAACTGAATAGAGTATTCAGAATAAAATAAATTCAATCACCTGTTTTCTGAATTCATGTAGACTTTATTTCATTCAAGGAGGTTATATTATTGGAAATTAAACACCCTGTCCAATTAAATGATAGAATCCATCTGATTGATGGATTTGATTTAGGTTTAGCTGAACGGACTGGAACATATGTCATTAACGAAGAACATCTAACACTTGTAGAATCTGGCCCAAGCCCTTCCGTTCAACATGTAAAAAAAGGCTTGGAAGCGTTAGGATTTTCACTTGATCAAGTAAAATATATCATTGTGACACATGTCCATCTGGATCATGCAGGAGGAGCAGGATTACTGCTTCAAGATTGTCCGAATGCCACAGTTGTTGTACATAAGAAAGGAGCAAGGCATTTAGCGGATCCAACGAGATTAATCGCTGGTGCAAAAATGGTTTACGGTGAGAAGTTTTCAAATTTATTCGAGCCGATTGTTCCGATACCTGAAGATCGGTTACTCGCTAAAGATGAAGGAGATCTATTAAAAATTAGTCCGACATGCACATTGCAATTCTTGGATACACCGGGTCATGCGAAACATCATTTTAGTATTTATGATCCCATCAGCAACGGTATCTTTACGGGAGACACGGTAGGAATCCGTTATGATCAACTGGTTCGCGATGGTATAGACTTGTTTCTTCCATCCACTTCACCAAACCAATTTGACCCACAAGCGATGCAACAAGCAATTGACCGTTTGCTTGCAATGAACCTGACTTCCATTTATTACGGCCATTATGGAATGACTAAAAACCCGAACAACGCTCTTAAACAAGTGGCTGAATGGCTGAAAATTTTCATGGATGAAGCCCAAGCGGTGGTTGACGAAAAAAAAGGGGCAGATGAACTCGCTGACAGGCTGTTTGACTTGGTAAGGAATCATCTCCGAGAAATGGATGTAAAGGATAATCATGAAGTATACGAAATCATTAAACTCGACATGCAAGTCAGTGCTTTTGGAATGATTGATTATTTATCTAAATAATTCTAAATTTTAAAAACCAACATCCAAAAGAGGTTATAGGATGTTGGTTTTTATGTTTTTTCTACAGGAATCTTTCGGCAAAAATTCATCCCTTCCTCACTTGGATGATTGGTCAATGGTATATCACTTTTTGATGGAAAGCTTTTTTCCTCCAGCTTCCACCCACTCCCCTTCGTTTTGTATAACCATTCATTAAATCATTTGACATTACGTAAAGTGAGAATTATTGGAACAATTAATATAATAGGTTATAAGACTAGTTTTATCGTATTAATATTGAAAGAGGTATTCAATAATAATAAGTGAGGTGCAGATATGAGAATCGGTGTACCGAAAGAGATTAAGAACAACGAAAACAGAGTTGCGATGACTCCAAGTGGTGTCGTGACACTAAAGACTGCTGGACATGAATTGTTTATTGAAACAGGGGCTGGGTTGAAATCAGGATTCACAGACCAAGATTACATTTCTGTGGGCGCAACTGTTGTCAAAATGGCAGCTGATGCCTGGGACGTTGATATGGTCATGAAAGTAAAAGAACCACTGGAAGAAGAGTATCATTTTTTTCATGAAGGCCTAATTCTATTCACTTATTTACACTTGGCGGCAGTCCCAAGACTAACGAAAGCATTACTAGAGAAAAGTGTAATTTCAATTGCTTATGAAACGGTACAGCTTCCGAATCGGACATTGCCGATATTGACACCGATGAGTGAAGTTGCAGGCGCAATGGCTACACAAATCGGGGCACAATTTCTTGAGAAGATTTACGGCGGAAAGGGTATTCTGTTAGGCGGTGTGCCAGGCGTTCAACGCGGAAAAGTGACGATCATCGGTGGTGGAGTTGCTGGGACAAATGCTGCGCGTGTAGCAATCGGCTTAGGTGCACAAGTTACCGTATTGGACTTGAACGTTGAGCGCCTTCGTCAGCTGGAAGAGTTATTTGGTAATGATGTACAAACACTCATTTCCAATCCATTTAATATCTCCGAATCTGTTAAAAACTCAGACCTCATAATAGGGGCGGTCCTCATCCCAGGTTCGAAAGCACCAAAACTTGTTTCAGAAGAGATGGTCAAATCCATGTCCATAGGCTCAGTAATTGTTGACGTCGCAATCGACCAAGGAGGCATCTTTGAGACTTCATCTGATTGGATCACAACACACGACAATCCCACATTTGAAAAACATGGCGTTCTTCATTACGCTGTAGCGAACATGCCAAGTGCTGTTCCAAACACATCTACGATGGCATTGACCAATGTAACTGTTCCATATGCATTACAAATCGCAAATAAAGGATATAAACAGGCATGCCTAGATAACGAAGCACTTCTAAAAGGACTGAACACGCTAGAAGGAAATGTAACATATGAAGCCGTAGCACAAGATCTTGGTTATAATTACGTACCCGCTTTCGAATTGCTCAATCGTGAAATGCAAAGGAAATATTGATGTTACGTACTCAATATCTCCTTCTGGATAGAGAAAGAATAGCAACCAACTGTATGAAACAATAGTGGCCTCAGAACAATCGCGACCGCTATTTTGTACTTTACAGACGTCAATAGATTATTAAATACCAAATAATTATTTAACCATTACAAAAGAATAACCGAACTGTGGTGAAGATCCACAGTTCGGTTATTACTATAATACCGGTTAACTCTTGCATCTATATTCTAAGGGGAGGAATACACTAGTTTAGAAATTACTTAGCTCTTTTATTAACTTTCTATAGGTTGAAGAAACTCGATTGCTTCCACGCAATAAATGATTCAATGTCACAAGATATAAATGACTTCCCTCTTCGTGATCATGCAACTCGGTGGCTGGAGCTAAATCAGGAAGGGCCGGTATATTTAATGCAGGATCGTGTCTAAATTTGCCCGCACGTGAATAGTTTATTCGAATAAGCTCACGACCTAGTTCTAGTAACAAGTCATTTGCATGTTTAACTTGCTGGTCTTGAAGAGAACCGTTTTGTTTAAGTGGCTCTAGCTTTTCGTTAAATTCTTGTATTACAGTGAGTAATTTCTCACCGTCTTTTTTCACACTTGCAAAAGTGAAGACACCTTTAACAGCTTCTTCATATTTTTCTAATACCTTTAATTGTGACTCAACCGATTTTGTGAAGTCATAAGGTAACACCGTTGCATTTACATTACGAATGACGGCCAATAAATACATTTTCATATCTTTCAATAAAATATCGGTATCAACCACATCAATTAAGTCATCTTCAGTGTGCCATACGATGTTTCCTCCACAACCACCAACTGGGTAATATCCCTTTTCAGCAGCTAATTCAGGTGGCATTGTCGATGACAACATAAAGTAAGACGAAATCCCAATATTATTAAACGAATAATCCCCAGCCCGGGCTGGTCGATTTCCTTTTGATGGCTTATCTAACGCATCAAGAATTACCGTTTGGCAATGACCATCGACTTCTTCTGTCCAATCCATAAATTCATAAGAGGTAGCCCATCGACAACCAGGAGAATCACAGTTAACTTGTGCCACGCAGTTTTCCTCAAGATCTAAACCGAAATAATCCGCGAACCAAGTTGAGCCAGCATAGCGCCCCGTCGAGTGACCTGGCCAAATCGCCACACGTACTGAGCGTTTAAGATGCTTTCGGTTATGATAAAGAACGCGAGCCATTTCAACCAAAGCCGCATCACCTGTTGCATTATCACCAAGCCCATAAGTCCAGGAATCGAGATGCCCATGTAATAAGACAAATTTCTCAGGTTCCTCAGTTCCTTCAATATGAATATCCAAAAGAGGACATTCAAACCATCCCTTTTTAAGCTTGGTCTTCAAGGTTGCTTGTGTATTACTATCCTGTGCAAGTTTAATCAGTTCTTGACCATCCTCATAGTTGACGGCTATGGAAACAGCTTCTGGCTCTGTTTCGTAATTATCTAGATCCGGACTTCCCCAAATAGGTGTACAAATTCCATCGTGAATATTCTTTCCAGGATTGATAAAGATGGAAGCCAATGCTCCACGATCTTCAAAGTATTTCACACGAGCAGGCATCGCAAACCCTTCTGAAACAACCACTTTCCCTTCAAAAGATGCTTGCTTATCTAACACATCTAGTGCAAAAATATCCATTTCGTTTGACTCAGCACCGGCCGAAATGTAGATGAGCTCTCCTGTCAATCCGTCTGTAGATTTTGAAAAGGCTGGTGTTTTTGCTCGGAATGTCTTGCCGTTCACTTCTACAGAGGCTGAAACAGGAACACTTAAGTAAATCTTTGGATTGCGAATCGTATGAGGTACTCCTGCTTTATCTAGTAAACTTCCCAGAAATTTAAACGCTTCTTTTTCATCTTCACTACTTGATTCACGAATAAGTGTTTGAAATTTACCTAGTACTTGGTTTGGAATATCCAAATTCAGTTGTTCTAATAAATCGCTCTCTACTGTCGCTAATTTTTCCATTACAACTCCTCCTTCTATTTGCTTACAAGTAATTCGTCTAAAGATTTTACTTTACCATTCGCTATTTTTGGTGGTGTATGGAATGCTTTTTTTGAATGCGTATAGTTGATATGTGCGAAAGCCTCCGTCATCTTGATTGCTACTTTAGCAGGGTTAATAACCGGAACACCTAACTCTTTTTCCATATCCTCAGCTACTTCTAAGAAGCCCATCGACATGCAACCTAAAACAATGCAATCCGCTCCATCTTCTAAAACTTTCTTACCGTATTCAACTAACTTTGCAAGAGTCCCTTCACGGTCTTTAGCTAAATCAAGGACTGGAATATTTACAGCTCTAACAGAAACAAATTTCGAGCGTAAACCAGCTTTGTCCACCAAATCATAGACACTCGTTATCGTACTATCCATTACAGTTAAAACTGAAAATCTACTCCCACGAAGTACTGCAGCGTGCATTCCAACAGCACCAGGCCCCATAATAACCATATCTTTTGTCAACTCACGATAAGCATCTAGTCCTGGATCACCAGCACATCCAAGGACAGCCCCAGCGACCCCCTCCCGTTCTGCTTCAACCATTAACTTTGCTGTCTCGGGTATACTCAAGTATTCTTCATACATCGATTCAATTGAAGCAGGGCCTGTCGTTACAGTTCGTACTTCTACCTCTGTGGATGGGAACACCCACTCTTTTAACAAGTTTTCTCTTCTTTTTGCTTCTTTATTATCCATAGGACCTGGTACTACATAAACGATTTTCATATTGTTTGCCTCCTATTTCTTCAGAAAAATGACATGCAACGAAATGGTCGTTCTTCGTCTTTTGTAACAGTGGTTCTTGTTTGAAACATATCTCTTGTGCATATGGACATCGATCTTGAAATTTACAACCATCTGGAATATTGTCAGCCGACGTAATGGAATTATTAATATTTAATTCTTTTAATTCCACATCTGGATCGGACGATGGTACTGCTGAGATTAGAGCCATTGTATATGGATGCATTGGTGAAAATAAAATTTTATCTGTTGGTCCTTTTTCAACTATTGACCCTAAATACATGATGACTGTTTCTTCACATAAATATTTGATTAGGGAAAGGTCGTGCGAAATATAGACCGTTGTTAATCCCATTGTGCTAGTGACTTCACGCATTAAATTCAACACACCAGCACGTACTGACACATCTAGCATAGAAACAGGTTCATCCGCGACTAAAAATAGAGGATCTACAACCAATGAACGTGCTAAAACGACACGCTGCAACTGACCACCACTGAGTTGGTGAGGAAACTTGTGAAGATAGCTTTCAACTGGTGTCAAACGTACCTTTTCCAGCATATTAATGATTTTTTTCCGGCGCACTTCTTTCGTACCATATTTATGAATGATTAATGGTTCTTGTAATGACTGGTAAATGGTATAACGAGGATTAAGAGCTTCATATGGATTCTGAAACATAAGTTGTGCTTTCCGGCGAAAATCTTTAAGCTCTTGCTTCGTCATACCGGAATTCATTTCTACCCCATCAAACTTGAAACTTCCTTCCGTTGCATCATACAATTTAAGTAAAAGTTTTCCTGTCGTCGTTTTACCGCATCCACTCTCACCCGCAATACCAATTGACGTTCCTTTCTTGATGGAAAATGAGATACCATCAACTGCACGAAGAGGTGCTTTTCTACGACCAATTAGTGACTGCTTTGGGTAAAACCATTTCTTTAAATCTTCAACTTCGATTAAGAAGTCACTTTGTCCCATACAGACACCCCCTTTGCCAGTTCTTGTAGCTCATTATAGTCATGTACACGATGGCAAGCTGCATAACGACCTTCTTCATATTCAGTCAATTCAGGTTCATGCGTGTGACAAATATCGACTGAAAATGGACATCTAGATACGAAGCGACACCCTTTTTGTTCCAATGCTAAATTTGGGACACTCCCATTAATTGAGATAAGCTTATCGTTTTTAAGTAAATCTGGAAATGCATTGCTTAACCCCATTGAATACGGGTGTCTTGGACTTTTTAAAATATCTCTAATATTACCTTTTTCAACGATTTTCCCGGCGTACATAACAGCTAGTTCATCACATGTTTGTGCTACTACTGAAATGTCATGTGTAATGAGGATAACGGTTAAGTTAAATTGACTTCTTAAATTATTTAACATCGTCAAGACTTGGTGCTGAACGATGACGTCTAGTGCCGTTACAGGCTCATCCGCGATAATAATCTTGGGGTCGAGGCAAAGTGCCAAAGCAATTGCTACCCTTTGCTTCATCCCCCCTGAAAATTGGTGAGGATAATCACGGAGACGTTTTTTATCTATTCCAACGAGCTCAAATAGTTCCCCTGCTCGAACAATAGCTTCCTTCTTTGACTTTCCACCTTTTAAAGTCATGACTTCAATAAAGGCATCGACAACCCGATAAACTGGATTTAAAGAATCCATTGAAGCCTGGGGTATCATCGCGATATCTTTCCATAGAATAGCCCGTCGCTTCGATTCAGACATTTTAATCATCGATTCACCATTATATTTAATATCACCAGCAGCAATGAAGCCATTTCTTGCCATGACCTGCATAATCCCTTTCACAAGGGTACTTTTACCACATCCGCTTTCCCCAACAATTCCAATTATTTGTCCTTCTTTTATTGTCAGATCAACACCATCAACCGCTTTAAAGACACTGTTCTTTAACTGATAATGAATTTTCAGATCTTCAATGGTTAAAAAACTCATCTTTTCCCCTCCAATTTAATACTGATTCATTCTTGGGTATAAGATTTTCTCAGACCCTCTACCAATATAGAATCCGGCCATCACAACAAGCATGATGCAAATTCCAGGAGGAACAAACCACGAATACGACCCTCTTGATAATGCTTGAGAAACAAAGGCATCATTAAGCATAAACCCCCAACTTACCGCAGAAGGATCTCCAAAACCTAAAAAGCTAATGGCCGCTTCAGTTAAAATTGCCCAACCCATTGCGAGAGAACCATATAACAGTGCTAACGGCAAAATATTCGGAGTAATATGTCTGAAAATAATTCGGAAATTAGACGCTCCAGCAACTCTTGCTGACTCAACAAAACCTCGTTCCCTAACAACAAGAACTTGTGACCTAATAACTCGCGCTGTATCTCGCCACAATAAAAGCCCCATCGCAAGTACAATATTCCAAATACTGGGTCCTAGAAACGCAACCAACACGATTACAAAGGGCTCAAACGGAATTCCAAAAGCAACATCTGTAACTCTCATCAAGAACGTATCAACTTTCCCCCGGTAATAGCCCGCGACAAGCCCAACCAATGTTCCTATTAAAACAACCATAAATGCGGCACTTACGCCTACTAACACAGCTGGTCTTGCACCATAAATAAGCTGTGAAAATACATCGCGACCCATATTTGTTGTTCCTAGTATATTCTCACTGTTTGGTCCAGCATTAGTTCGGTATTCACCATCGTAACGTAACATTTCATGGGGATCATATGGTGCAATAACTGGAGCAAAAATAGCGATTATTCCGACGAATAAATAGATAATTAGCCCCACCATCGCAAATCGATCTTCTTTGAAAAAGTTAAAAAAATTACTCCATGAATTCTTTAAAATTATATATAACTCAGAATCTTTACCCTTCTGCTCTTCTATCATTTGCTCCATTATTTACCCCCTCCCGCCGAAATTTTTGGATCTAATAAACCATATAAGAGGTCTGCTACAAAATTCATAAAAATCATAAATGCAGCAATCACTAAGAACGCACCTTGTGCCAATGGATAGTCACTAGCGGTTACGGCATTCACAAGTAAACGTCCAATTCCTGGCCATGAAAATACTGTTTCTATAATGACATTTCCACCGATTGTATAACCAATTCCAACTGCCATAGCGGTTAATACTGGAAGAGCTGCATTGCGTGCACCATATTTAAACATAATTCGATATTTGCTTAACCCTCGCATTTTCGCCATTTCAACATACGTATCACCTAACACATCTAACATATTTGAACGCATAAGCAACAGTGGTAAACCAATTAAATAAAAAATCAACGTAAAAGCTGGTAAAGAGAGAAATTTATAAAATTCAAGTGAAGTTAATTTATCCCATTCTGAATTGTATTGTGAACCTGCAGCGGAAACCCCACCTGAAGGCAACCAACCAAAGTGAAACGAAAATATCGCTAATAAAACCATCCCTACCCAAAACTGTGGTGCTGAACGAGTAATTAACGTTGCAATCAATCCGATCGTCTCGAACTTTGAACCTCTATACCACGCGAACAATACACCAAACAAAATTCCAAGAACGTATGCAATTACAAATGAAAACACCATTAAGTAAATCGTGTTGGGTAAGACATTCATCATAATAGATGTAACAGAATCTTTGTAAAAGAATGACTGACCTAATTCACCTTGAAGTAAATTTGCCATATAGATGAAGTATTGTTCCCACAACGGTTTGTCCAGTCCAAATTGGCGCATCAATTCTTGTTGTTGTTCTGCCGTGAAAGTAGGATCAATATAGGCGGCTAACGGATTTCCCGGCATTAAACGGAAAATAAAAAACAATATCGTCGCAACGACCCATAATGTTAAAATCATTTGTCCTATTCTTCTAAGTAAATACATCCAGTTCATAGTCTCACCACCCTTTTGAATAGAAGGGCTCTAGGTATCAGAGCCCTTTTATTTAATACATTTTTATTCAGGTTTCAATAATTTACCATCTTCATCCCATGCAAAGCCTGCCTCGCTTAAGATATTTCGTGCTTCAGCGATACCACCCGTCGGTGTTTCAATTCCCTCGTTCTTCCAAAATTCAAGAGTTGGTGCAATAACACTATCTGCTGGTGTTGCAAAACCTTTCCAAACAATCTGAGTAATCAATTGTTTATCGATTACGGCTTGTAGTGCTTTTCTAAATGCCAAATTATTAAATGGTTCCAAACGTTGATTTACCGCAAAGAAACGGAACCCAAGGTCAACGGATGTGACCATTTCTAAATTTCCTGCTTCTTCAACACGAGTGTTCAACAATTCAGCATCCCCAGTGTAAGTTGCTAAGAAATTGATTTCCCCATTTTGAATCATACCTAGTGCCGCTTCCATATTCGGAATAATTCTTACAATCCAACGATCAAATTTTGGTGCATTAAAGTGTTCTTCATTAGCCTCTAAAACAACCTCTTCTTGGAAACGTAATGCATCGAACTTATATGGTCCTGATCCAACAGGTACATCTTCTTGAAAAGATTCAGCATTTTCAGGTGAATCTTGAAGGTCAGTTAAGATTGGTTCCCAAATATGTTTAGGAACGATATTCAACTTAGCCAAGCTGGCCGTTTCGAATGCTGCCCATGGCTGAGATAAGTGAAATACTAATTCTAAATCATTCAAAACTTCAATTTCTTCAATGTATTCAACAAAAGGTTGATACATTGGAACTTCACCTGTTTTAGGAGCTTCAAATGAGAACTTAACATCCTCAGCTGTGACAGGATTACCATCATGGAATGTCATTCCATCACGAAGAACTACTGAAACCGTTGTATCATCTACCCACTTCACTGATTCTGCTGCCCAGGCCTCAGGTAGTCCTTTATCATTCATTCTCATTACTCGATCCCATATTAACTCAGTTATCCACGAGTCTGTTGAACCACTAATATAGAATGGATTAACTGCTTGAACATTATCTGCACTGTTCAAAATAATATCTGTTTGGTCACCCGATGGTTCTGCGTTTACATATGTCCAGAAGTTACGGGCTCCCATACCTGTCATGTCTGTAATTGTTCCTTCATCAAACACATCTTTGTTATAAACAATGTTAATGTCTGGGTGAACCGTAAAATGGTAAACTGCATCATCAGCGATAAGTTGTTGTGCTTGTTTAATTAAATCAGCACGTACATCTTGATTCACCTCAACACGCTGTGCCTCTGCAAGTGCATCATATTCAGGATTGTTGTATCCCATAAAGTTGTATCCATCTACCATCCCCTGCGAGTGGAACAAGTTGTAAGTAAATTCATCAGGGTCTAAACGTTCAGGACGTGCAGCCATTTGCCATCCTGTCATTTGCCATTGGTCTCTCTCGTACCAAACGATATCCGCTAACTGCTCCCAAGGCATTGTTTGCACTTCGGTCTCAGCACCTAATTCAATTAACGCATCGCGAATTAAAATAGCAGTCTCGTATTCATCCGGTGCCGCAGACTGCGGTCTGGATAAAATTGAAATCGGGTCAAGATAACGAGTTGGATCAACATCTACCACAACATTTTCCTCTTTAACAACATCTTCTTTTACTTCCTCGTTTGAACAAGCTGAAATCACAACTGTAAGCAAAACTGCTAATCCAAACCAAAACAGCCATTTTCTTTTCATCATAAGATATTCCCTCCTCTTATTTGATCCACGTTTCCTTAAGGACACGCATGATATTTTTTCCCATTACCTTGCCAATATCTTCATTGGAATAACCGTGCTTAACCAACCATCTCACCACGTTTTGATATGCTTCTGTAGGGTTTTCTACCCCTTTAACATAAGGCACCTCTTCAAATTGTGGACCTGCATGTGAAGCGCTAATTGAAAGAGCTTCTGCAAAAGCGTGGTGTAATCCTACATGGTCTCCGTATAATGTATCCAAACCAAAAGCAACGTGGTCAATCCCAACTAACTTCACTGTGTATTCGAAATGCTCCATAACAGACTCAATCGTATGTTCCTTATGATTGTGTGTCATCGTTGTATGTGGTGCTGCTTCAATACCAATCACGCCGCCTTTTTCAGCACATGAAATAATGACATCATCTGGCTTTAACCGACTAATATCCCAAATTGCACGTGCTCCGACATGGGTCATGAAAATTGGTTTATTACTTGCCTTAATTACATCACGTGACGTTTGATCACCACAGTGCGAAACATCAATTGTCATTCCAAGCTTGTTCATACGTTCGACTACCTTATGACCAAAGACTGTTAATCCAGAATCGTTTTTTTCACGTAGACCGGATCCTAGTGAATTCGCTTCTGAGTAAGCAATCCCCATTACTCTGACGCCAAATCCATATAAAATATCGACTCGATCAATTTCATTTTCAATCTGAGTTGCAGATTCTAAAGAAGTTACAAAAGCTATTTTATTCTCTTTTTTTGCCCGTTGAATGTCATCTAGTGTCTCTGCACGAATTACTAAATCCTGATGCGCAAAATCACTATATCGAATACCTAAGTCGTGAAGAACATCATTCCATTTCCATCCAGCATTCGACGTAATAAATGCTGTTCCATCCATAAAATTTTCAAAAATAACATCTAACCCAGATTTACTTAGCCCTTCATAACCGGTCCAATCCCTACCTTGTCTTCGAAATTCAAAAATTTCACCGACATCATTAGGAGTCACAAATGTATGTTCATGCAGGGAAATAATAATGTTTTCATCAAAAATTGATTCAACACGCTTTTCCTCATCCTCTGAAACTGGATAAACAAATGGTTCTACACGGTCATACTCTTTAGATAGTTTGTATGGTTTATAGTCTTTTCCTTCCTCTAAATAAGAAAATGAGCGATAGTCGTTATATGGTTTCTGTTTAATTGGCATTCTTTGTATCTTCCTTTCTATCTTTACTGTGATATGTTTCTGTATGTGTGATAAGGTCAATCTTTAAGCGATTCTTTCGAACTGGTTTTTCAGTAGAGTATCCAATAGGTAACACACCAATCGGTTTTACATTCGGTGGTAACTTTAGATGCTCCTTTAACATTCCTTCATCAAACCCTCCAACCCAACAGCATGCTAACTTTAGGTTAGCCGCCGCAATCAGTAAGTTTTGTATCGCAGCCGCTACATCGATAATTGATCCTATATTCCCCATTTCACCGTATCGTGCACGCGTTCTTTTTTGATTTGCACAAGCTACAATAATGACGGGTGCATCCTTAATCCAGTTTTGATGAGTCCCTCCTTTAGAGTGATAACCGAGAAATGTACAATCAACGATATTTTCCTTTATGCTTTGACTCCTTATTACAATAAATTCCCAAGGTTGCATATTTCCATTTGATGGAGCTGTCACAGCACACTGGATGAGCAAATCAACCGTTTCATCATCTATGGTGCGATCTGAAAAACTCCTTACACTCGCACGCCGATCAAAAATCGACCAAATTTCTTCGTGTGTCATTAATCTTCTACACCCCCCTTATGGAGGATTTCATGAAACGTAAATCTCGGAGGAATCTCAGGTTCGTCAATTGAATAACCCATTGCCAAAATAGCGACCGGAGAATAGGCATCTGGAATTTTTAATTCCTTCTTTAATAAATCTGTGTCAAACTCCCTGACAACTGAAGTTCCGACACCTTCAATTTGGGCATATATTCTTAAATTTTGTAGAGCCGCGAACGTATCTTGTGTTGAAAAAACTTGTCCGACCTGACCGATCCTAGCTTCAGCACGTCTTAAATCATTAATGATTAAGTAAACATGTGGTGAAGAACTCAACCAACTTTGTCCTCCGGTTGTCCCTACTGTTAAGAAAGGATCCAGTGTTGCTTTAACAATCTTCCTGACTTCTTCTTGTTCTATTTCAATAATTTCCCAAGGCTGCTGATTTGCTAAAGAAGGACCAAGACTAAACGCCTCAAACAATAAATTAAGTGTTTTTATTGGAATAGAACGAGATTCAAAATGACGTACATTAACGATATTGCTCATCGTTTCAAGTAAATCTATAGATTCTTTGATATTTTTCGTCGTATTATTAATCCTTCTCACCTCCCATTAACAAAATAGTACTTATACTTAAAATTTTCTGACTATTTATTTTAAAAAAATTTTTTCCTTTAAAATTATCAAATTCAAAATTTTAAACATAACTAGACCAAACTATCAATCTTTTACTTTATGGCTTCCTATTCACCTCCTTGTATACGAACTTTTAATTACCCTTTTAGAGGTTGTTCAAAAAGTCCGCTAAAAATAGCTGTCGTATCTCTTCGTTGGCTTGCTTCTCTGCTCCTCACGTATCAACACCATACGCTCCGGTGCTCGAAGGCTACGCCGCCTCGACCTACTTGGCTCTTTTTATGCTCCTTTTTGAACACTCACTTTTGAGCAAGTTCTTTATTCAACTTTAAAATTATTTTACTCCAGCCCCAAACTCATAGGATTGTTTATGGACTTCTAATAGAGATAGTGATTCGTATTGTTCTATGCCTTCAATATTATTAAATTCCTCACGTATAATTCTATATAATTCTGTATTCGAAGACGTTACAACCTCAACCACTAAATTAAACTTACCTACTGTTGCAGCAATATAACGAACATCTTGAATAGCATGAAGTTTGGCAATCACTTCTTCGTATTTCGGGATGGATACCTTCATATTAAAAATACAAACAAACGGATTTCCAGTTTTAATGGGATTCACAACACCCACAATTTTAAGGACATCCTTGTCCATCAAACGTTGTACACGATTACTAACGGTAGCTACCGTGGTATTAAAATCCTCAGCAAGCTGAGTATAGGATTTCTTCCCATCTTTTTGAAGAGATTTCAATAAATTTATATCTAATTCAGTCAAGTCAATCATCAGTCACCCTCCGTCTAATTAATTTCATTATAACTAAGTGTTTTCAAGAAAACAATATAAATTTTAAAGAAGTACTAAATATTTTTTTAAAATTTAAAGATATATTAATATTTTTTATAAATAATAAAAAAATATTAATATCTGTAAATAAAATTACAGGCCTCTATCAATTAAACTAATCGAACCTCAAATGACTTCAGATATGTAAACTCCGACATGAACAGCTAGACCAATAGTAAATTCCCGAAACGATAAATGAGGTGTAAAAAAATCTTGGAATCAGAGTAGTAGTAAGGCTGAGTGAAACTCATTTATTTTTACGTTCATCTGTAATTATATGGTTATTAATCGCAATGGCTTAAATCCAATTTCAGAACCGACAACGATGTCGTAACCTACCATTTTACCGTCTTCCATATCTCTGAAAAGTATAATTCACTTGAAGAAAAAATTATTAATTTCACAAGAATAAATTCTGAGCCTGCTCCATTGTTTGCATCCTTTTAGCTTTCTTTTGCCCATCAAGCTACAACTCCAACTAATAAGGTAGCGACCAATCTAGACCCAATTAACTACTGTTTCTTCATCGCATTAGATCCTAATAACGTGAACATAATCATCTTCTCGCTAAATAAAATGGGTATAATACCTAAATTAATCCTGTTGTTGATTTCTCTAACGAATATAAAACACTGTTATTATTATCTATTAAATTTTTATTATCAAATCATGTCGAGTACTGTCAAAATGAAAAATTTTATAAAATGTTCTTGTAAATTTCAAGGACATATACCTATTCTTATATCTTCTAAAATCCTACATTGTAATCTATTAATTTTATTTCAAAATTCATACAATTAAATTACATCAAGAACCGGCTTAAAAATAATTGGAGGAGGGAGAACATGGAAAAATATGTACATTTAATACCTTACGTATTAGTAGAGCACCTAGAAATGGTAAATGAAATACCTAAAGGAATCGAGATTATTCAAGCCCCTGAGATTTGGCAAGAAACAAAAGGACAAGGTATTACCGTAGCAGTTTTAGATACAGGCTGCGATACGGATCACCCAGATTTAATGGATCGAATCGTTGGTGGATACAATTTCACAGAGGACGATGAAGGAGATTCCTTAAAGTTTGAAGATTATAATGGGCATGGAACACATGTATGCGGAACGATTGCTGCTAGTTTGAATAATACTGGTGTTGTAGGCGTCGCGCCTGAAGCAAACTTATTAATCTTGAAGGTACTTGGGAAAAATGGTTCGGGGAAATACGACTGGATTATTAAAGCCATCCAATACGCTATCGACCAAAAAGTAGACATTATCTCAATGTCTCTAGGTGGACCGACTGATGTAAAGGAGCTGCATGATGTAATAATTAAAGCAGTAAATCAAAACATTTTAGTAGTATGTGCAGCGGGTAATGATGGAGATGATCAAGATTCAACAGATGAATTTGGCTATCCTGGAAGTTACAACGAAGTGATTAGCGTAGGTGCAGTTAACCTAGAACGGCAGTCATCTGAATTTTCCAATTCAAATAATCAAGTTGATTTAGTCGCTCCTGGAGAGAAAGTCGTTTCAACCTATCTCAATGGAAATTATGCGACATTAAGCGGCACATCAATGGCTGCTCCACACGTATCAGGCGCATTGGCATTGTTAAAAGTGATTTCTAATTCAACTTTTGAACGTGATTTGACCGTCCCTGAATTGTATTCCCAATTAATAAAAAGAACCGTTCCACTTGGGAACTCACCAAAGATTGAAGGAAACGGCCTTGTTTATTTGACACTTTTGGATTATGTTAAAAAAGTCTTTGATCAACCAACAGTAAGAGCTCTGATAAGTATATAAAGAAAAAACAGATGCCCCATACTTTCAATTAAGGCATCTGTTTTTTCATATATTTGATTAAAGTGCCTATTACCTATTTACCTTTAATATGCAATAACTCTTTTCTTTAGAACCGATTAATCCATTATTTTTTTATTAAAGTCACATCTAGACGTTGTGAAATATTTCAATCGTTCTTCTTTAATAAATAACAACTAATAAAAAGAAGGAGAGGATATTTTATGAATGCACTAGATGTTCCAGTATGGACAACTATTTTAGGGAATTTTGGGTTTCCGATTGCGATTACTATTTATCTCTTCTATCGCTTCGAGAAAAAAATCGAAAAATTAGAAGTTGTCATACTTGAGCTTAATGAAGTAATAAAAGATGGATACCACAAATTGAGATGAAGAATTAGAGAAACGAAAACAACTAATATTTAATCTTTTCTTACCGCTTAACCGAACTATTGTTCTTTGCGGGGGGTGTTATAAATTGAAAGATTTATTCAGTAGTTCCAGTACCAATGTTGAAAACTACCTTAATAAATTTGAAAAACATCTTCAAAATCCAGTAATAAAATCATTTTTAGAGATTCCAGATAATATGGATCTATTAGTAGAAGTAATCGAAAATCCAACGAACTTGTCAAAGAAAAAACTAGATGATACGTTCAGAGAATATTACTTCACAATTAGATTTACCAACTATTTATCTCAAACTATATACTTTAATGCCATAAATTATGATAAGAAAGTAAACTTATATCTAGAAAGGAATAAGTCGATTCTGGATTGTCAACTAAAAGACCGTTATGTACCATTACTTGACTATTTAGCTTCTAAAGAATGGCAAGAAGAAGGACAAGAAGTATATATTACTTCTTCCAACATTGCCGATCATTTAACAAGTTATTCCTTATATAAAGCAATTCAATTTTTAACGGAAAATCAGCGTCAACTGCTAAATTTAACTTATATCTATGGTTTAAATGACTCTGAAATTGCAGTCTACTTAAATAAATCCCAGCAAGCAGTTTCCAGAAGCCATAAAAAAGCATTAAAAAAGCTAAAAAACTCATTGAAAACGGATAGAGAAGGAAGGGGTAGGAATGAATGAAAGTTTGTATACACTCGTAAAGCAATCCAAAACGGATAACAACTCACTCGAAATCGTTATAGAATTATTTTCAGCAAAAATCGACCGATCATTGCAACAAACTAAACAACAATACAGAGAAGATTTATCCCAAGAATTAAAAATTAAACTGTTAGATTGTATTAGAAATTATGAAGTTGAGAACACACCTGGATATTTTGAAATGTTAGATATTCTTGAAGAAAAGGACATTCAATATTACCAGGGTGGATAAGCTTTATCGTTGTTAAACGTCGGTGACATAGCCAAGTTTCAAGGAAAAGGTCTACACTCCCTTTATCCTAGTTCGACCCCGAGTGTCACCTACATAATAAAATATGGATTATTATAATAAACCGAATGATGCATTTTGTAAAAAGTGTTCAGAGACTTGCAATATTTTTTCGCAGAGCATTGCTAACAAAAATATTTATTCAGTTTATACCTTAGTCATTTCCCCTTTGTATGAAATAAAGTAAGTTTGAAATAACCTACGCACCAGATTACCTTTTGAATGACAAATTTACTGGAGTGATTTTATCTAAATAGACTCAAAAACCTAATGCAATTAGTTTAATAAACGGATGTGTGGACTAAGTAAGTAAGTCCACACATCCGTTTTCACTGTTAAGACTCAGTATAATTATTAAAATGATTTTATTTGCTATAAATGTTTTTTCAAACTGAGGATATTGACTACGAGCTTAAGCACGATGGGACAATTACCTATGAGCACACGAAATAACACCCAAACTCGAACATAGCCTGGATACTATTTTGTTTACGCCTTCTATAAAGAGTTTTACAAATCACTATCCTCCACATGGGATATTATTGACCTTTGTGTTAACCATAATAAAAAAAAGGTTGACTTATAAATTGTTAATCTTTTATACTACTACTATATTAAGTTTTTGGAGGGTTCTAATGACTAGTTCAACAGTAGAGAAATCAGCAAATCATTCACGTACTTTACAATTGGTTCAAACGGCGATGTTCGCCGCATTAATGATGGTTGGTGCCAACATTTCTTCATTTTTAATAGTTGGTGGTGTGCCAATTACACTACAAACATTCTTTGCAATACTAGCCGGCCTCTTACTTGGTAAACGCCATGGCGCAATTGCCATGATTGTGTACGCACTTATCGGTTTGGCAGGATTACCTGTTTTCGCTCGCTTTTCTGGTGGAGTAGACACAATCTTAAGTCCAACATTTGGCTTTATTATTTCCTTTATTTTTGTTGCATACATCGCTGGATATATTGTTGAAAAGTATCCAAAGAAAGTTGGTTTTGTAGTCGCAGCTTTGGCCGGAACTGCATTTAACTATCTTTTCGGTACAAATTGGATGTACGCTGCCTACAAGCTTTGGTTTGCAGCACCTGATGCCTTTTCTTACAAAATGGCTTGGGCTTGGATGGCTGTTCCGCTACCAAAAGACCTATTACTAGCAGTTCTTGCGGGCTTATTTGGATATAGATTAAGACCCATTATTCAAAAGCGTAAGGTATAAATATATCTATATCAATAAACACCTTCCTCCTCTAGACACTGAAAATCTTACGTTTTAAATTTGTAAGTATCTTTTTAAGAATTGTTTAGAGTTCCTATTTAAGTAGGAAGTGAATTCACATATATGAGTAATCTGTCATCTGAATTGTTGTTAAAATCCTTTTTTAAAGCTACTGAATTAAAGCTAAGTCCAGATTTTATATTCTTGTTGGAAACTGAAATTCACCGACGTTGGAAGGATGAAAGGCTAATCTTTCTCCTTTCTATTCGGTATAAGATCCAATCGGTCAGGTACTTGGAGCTAGACATAGAAAATATTTATAGAAAGAAAAACGATAATAATTTTATGCTTTCTGATCCGTATTAAAAAGGCGAAATTTTGTTCGAAATTGAACGAAATGACGTCTTTTCTTTCGCTTCGTACTGCAAATTACTGCAGTATAACCATAACCACAAGTAAGAAAGACAATGATTTTATAAAACTACCTGGGGTATGAAGGGGTAATCACATTCTGCCAATTATCTATGTAGAAGATACAATGTTCTTCAAGTTAAAGATTCATAGCATCAAAACTCTTCACTTTAATAGGATTAACGAGATCCGACCAAAGAAATCCCGTTTTAAAATATTAGTCTCTATCTACACTGGGTTCTTGGTACATCAATTTTATATCAGTTAAAAGTTATAAACCAAACTGTATCTTCCTTCTGTTTCCGGGTCTCTTTATTAACTTCCATATTTTCTCTTTTCCAAATTGGAACGTAATTTTTCCAACTTGGAGTTCAAATATTCCAACTTGGCTTCGTATTTTTCCAACTTGGACCTCAAAATTTCCAACTGAGCACTCGCTCACCCAAAATTTCATTAAAAAAACTAGCAATATCTTCGAAATCGCAAATAAAGCGAACCGATTTTCTTCACTTATCTAAAATCCCTACAGATTTCTCTTCAAATTGATATACTTTTCAACTAAAAAAAGAACTCCAGTAATCTCGAAATATCCTTGGTTTTAATGATCCTATTAATCACACTTCCAGCAATGAATACGGGGTTATCAGAAGTTTACAACTAAGATGAATAAGGCTGTATTCTTTTGTCATTTCAATGTAAAATAAATTAACCATTAAACCCAAGGAGAATGAATATGTTCGGTATTATAAACTTTGAAGTTTTTGTTATTACTGCTATTTTATTAAACTTAACCCCGGGACCGGATACCATGTATATTATCAGTAGAAGCATTTCACAAGGAACCAAAGCAGGTGTTTATTCCGCACTCGGTATTACATCTGGTTCTATCGTTCATACTTTGTTAGCTGCCTTTGGTTTATCTATTATCTTAATGAACTCAACCTTACTATTTAATACCATTAAAATAGTAGGAGCAGTATACTTGGCCTATTTAGGAATTAGGATGTTGATAGTTAAAAAGACTACCGTACCAGAACAAGCACTTGTACAGAAAATGCCCCATAGAAAGATGTTTTTACAAGGGTTGATAACCAATGTGACAAATCCCAAAGTGGCACTGTTCTTTATTGCATTAATACCTCAGTTTATTAGCCTAGAAAATACAAGTCCCCTACCATTTATTGTGTTAGGTTTAACTTTTTGTTTAACTGGAGGCATATGGGGGTTATTCGTAGCTAATTTCTCTTCCCTTTCGACAAATAAACTAAGAGGAAATTCAAGAATACAACTTGTTTTAAACAAACTAACAGGAATCGTTTTTATCGCAATGAGCATAAAGTTATTACAGACAAAGGCTACGCAATAAATTTGAAAGGTTGTCCTAGGACCATCTCAATTTAATTAGGGGTAAATTTTACTTTCTATGCTGGTTTTTTATACAAGTAAAACTTAAGATGTTCTCTATACTCCTAGTAAAATTATCCATTACATCCCCCTGACAGGGTTACCTCAGTTATCTACTTTTCCTTATTTAATTCTATGATAGTTATGATCTGGTGAAATTAAGAGTATATTTGGGATTTAGATATACCCACATGTTATGATGAAACGAACATTTAAAATTAAACAGGGAGGGATGAAGTTGAATACAAAAGTTTTTTCAATGGCATTCATTACAATTATTCTATGGGGTTCTGCTTTTGCTGGTATTCGTGCTAGTTTACAAGGGGGCTATGAAGCTGGTCATCTAGTACTAGTTCGTTATTTGATTTCATCAGTATTATTTCTCCTTTATGCCATGTGGCCAGGAAGTAAATTCAAATTGCCTCATAAAAAGGATTTAGTAAGTATCTTTATTCTTGGTTGGACCGGAATTAGTCTTTATCATTTTGCATTAACTTTCGGGATACAAACCATCCCTGCGGGTACTGCTGGAATGTTGATTGGCTCAGCACCCATCTTAACTGCGATCATCGCGATTATTGTATTAAAAGAGCGTTTAACCCCACTTGGTTGGGTAGGCCTTGGGGTTGGGTTTACTGGAATTGTCTTTATTACATTGGGGTCTTCTGGCTCGTCATTCTCATTTTCTACTGGATCATTACTATTATTAATGGCAGCGCTCGCAACTTCGTTTTTCTTTGTATTTCAAAAACCATTGTTAACTCGTTATAATCCAATAGAATTAACAGCTTACTTTACTTGGGCAGGTACCCTTCCTTTTCTCATTTTTTCACCTGGACTCTTTACATCTATTCAAAACGCCACAATGGAAGCACATTTATCTACCCTTTATGTTGGCATTTTTCCTGCATGCATCGCTTATGTTACATGGGCCACTGCACTATCTTTAGGTAATGCTAGCACTGTATCAAGCATGATGTACCTCGTACCAGGAATTGCGATTTTGGTAGCATGGATTTGGTTAAATGAATTGCCATCAACTTTATCACTTATAGGTGGAATTATTGCAATTTCAGGTGTTCTCATCGTGAATATACTAGGTAGAAAACGCCGTGTAAGTTCAGAAAAAGCTATTGCATCCTTAAACACATAAAAGAAGCTATTCACACATAATACAAAATGTGCGAATAGCTTCTTTACCTATATAAGCAGACTCTTTTAAGTTAGTGAGTCAGATAATCTTCTTAATGTAAAAAGTTAATCATTGTCAATTAATTCTAAAAGGGATTCATATGTTTGTGCACCCATAACTCCTCTATTGCCAGAAACAAAGCAAGGGATACCAGTGATTCCAAGTTGTGTGGCTTCTTGGTGATCGCTCAGTACATCTTCCTCATACTTCCTTGTTTCCAAAGCTTGTCGGAACTCTTCTTCATTCAAACCAATTTGCTTACCTAAACTGATTAACGTTTCCAAGTCATCAATATTTTTAACTTCCTGGAATTGAGCAACAAAGATAGCGTCATGATATTCGTTTTCTAAACCTTTTACTTTTGCAAATTTTGCTCCTTCTAAAGCATGTCTAGAATGTTTACTCTTATCATTCCATTGCATATTAAGACCATACTGAGTAGACAAAGTTTCTACCCCAGCCTTAGCTCGTTCAATATATTCTTTGGTTTTCGGAGGGATTTCAACCCCTTCTGGACGTAATTCAAATGCTTTCCACTCTACTTCTACATTTTGTTCCTTAACCAACTGGTCAAGCGGGACTTTCCCTATGAAACAGAATGGTCAAAGAAAATCACTATAAATTGTTATTTTTTTACGTTGATCAGTCATGTTTTTCACCTCTAATTTAGTTTGTAAATCATATAATAGCCTAACTTCTAACGTTTTACTAATTACAGACTTCCCCTTACTTATAATATATATCCACTACAGAAGCTATTCGATGATACCATGTTCCCTTGCTACTAAAACAGATTGAATCCTTTTATTAACGCCTAGCTTTCCATATAGATTAAATAAGTGGTTTTTTACTGTACCTTCAGTAATTCTAAATTTTATTGCAATATCCTTGTTAGAAAGACCTGAAGCTATTGCTTCCAATATTTCGACTTCTCTTTTAGTTAATGATTCAACAAGAGGAAATTCGGTTTGTCCACTTCCGCTATCTCCTTCACTAAACTTCTCATTAAACAGGTTCTTATGAGAAGCCCATTTTTCAAAGACAGAGGCACCCAAGGTTCTAAACTCTTTAATACTTTGTTCATTTATAGTAGTAGCTTCGCTAGTCTCGTATGTATCTGATACGATTGCGCGGGCTATCGCTAACTCTAAGGGTGTTCGAAGAATCTCAAAGCAATTTATGCTTCTATTTAAATGATCTCTTGCAACATCAATTTCACCATTTTGATAACGAAGCAAACCTGCCAGTAGATGACTAACACCGTTTACATAGTTAGGCTCCTTTTCAGGCGTCCCTTGATATAATTGTACTAGAAGCTCTTCTGCCTTTTCCACCAATCCGACTTTCACCAGCCAAAGCCCCTCTATTAACTTTAAAAAGATTTGCATTCCATGTGCATTTCCCCAATATACTATTTTGCTTCCTACAGAAGTATCCTCGAGATACTCTTGTGTAATTGCTTCAACAGCATCAATGACATGCAAAGCAGACTTTGACTGATGTGCTCCCCCTTCAAGAAATACCTCATGAGTTAGTTTAAGCGATTCTAGAACAAGAAGATGTCCTTCTGCTTCTTTCCCTTGTAATACTAGTATGAGAGCTCTTAAATCCAATGTACAAATCACCGCAGCATACACTTCGTAATCCCGTGCTAAATTCTCAATGGCTTCTGCTTCAAGCAACGACTTGTTCCAGTCACCCTGCATGAAATATGCATTCATCCCTACTAAGCGAATAGATATTTCATGAATGACCATCCCGTTTTGTCTGACTAATTCTACACATTCCTTTGTATATTTTATAGCTTTGTTAAAATCACCTTGATTTAAAGCAACGTAGCCAAATAAACAATACACGTCATAAATTAACTCTGGTTCACGTAACATGCGCGCATCTGCAAGCATCGTATTTGCCTTTTCTAGACTAACAGGCGAACGATCCAATGACATGAGTGAAAAATGGGCTTCACGGTTTCTCCAAAGAAGTTCTCCGTGAGGTGATGGGAATTTCATAACATACTCTTTTAAAGACAAAATGGATTTATTAGCTTGACTGATTTGTCCTGCATTTAAATCATTAAACACCATTTCATTCATCATCCATAGTATATCCGCACTTTCTGTTTCACCATCCCATAAATCGAGTCCTTCCAAAATATGTCGCATACATTCTTCAAATGAACGTGTTGATTCAACCCAAGCCATTAAACGTTTAATTCTTATTTTGATAGGATCTTCAAATGTCTCTTGAAATAGTTGGTTTAAAAGAACTAGCGCCTGATGTGGTTTATCTACATATGTGAGCGCTTCACTAAGCATAAGACTAACGCTAAATTGCAATTCACTATTGTCAGAAGAGTCTATGGCTTGAAGAGTTTGTTTCGCCTTTTCTAAATATTCAACTGCTTTTTCATAGCTTCTAAGTGTTAAATATCTTTCTCCTGCTTTATACAAAATATTTGCTGACAATAAGCCATCGAACATAGTTCCAGTCTCTAACATATGTCTTGCAGCATAAATAATGTCTTGGTTATACCAAGCGTTTGCCAATGTATAATGAGCTTGACGAATCTCTAGCAGCTGAAATTTCGGTACAGCAACATCTTTTAACATTGGATGTGATAGTGTATACACAATATCATCTATGACGATTTCCTCTTTTATGATTCCTTTTTTCAGCAAACCTGACACATGGTCTGATAAGTCCTTAGTAATACTCGCTTTCTGTAATACTCCCCATGGGATAAACTGTTTACTAGCAATAAACAATAATAGAAGATCCCACTCATTTGCAGAAAGAGCGTTCAACCTCTCTTCAAGTAAGGATGTGATACTTAAAGGAACCAGTTTTTCGGCTCCTTTATCTAGATCCCAGCTTCCATCATGGTTATATATACCTCCAGATAGTTCGAGATTGGTTACCATCTCTATAATATAGAGCGGAACTCCTCCAGTATGGGCACTTATTGCACTCAAGGTCCTATCTTCTACCTTCCCAGACAATTTTGTCCGTATAAGTTCATTGCTTTCAGAGATGGATAGGGCGCTTAATTCTATTGTCTTAAGCAGCTTGTGGTGAGCAAGATATTTCTCTAGTTGGTTGTAAGGTTCATATTCAGACGAAAGAGAACTTCTACTTGTAGACAAAATCACAAGCCGTCCCTCTTCTTTAGTATACTGAATGCAATATTGTATCCATTCTAATGTATCTAGATCTGCCTCAGGTAAATCATCTATCCAGAAGATTACTGACCTTTGAGCAGATAAAGATAAAGTAAAAAGCCTTAAGCTTTCGAATAACCTAGTTCTTTCAAGACTAGCCTGAGCTAACGGAATAGGAAGAGGGCCTCCTAGACTAGGAAATAAGACATTTAGATAAGGATACTCCATAGCTAGCGTACTTCTTTTCTTAGGAGTGTATTGTTCTAACTCTGAACGGAACGCTTCAATTATTGGGGCAAATGCAAGGCCTTTCCCCATATTCCAAGCATGACCCTTTAACACCAGCCAACCCTTCTCTTGCGCTTGATTAGTAAAGTCATGGGCTAGATTTGTTTTACCTATTCCAGCTTCTCCCTTGATCACAATCGTTTGAATGCGATCTGTTAGTCCTTCATCTATAATCAAATGTAACTGTTCCAATTGAGTAGCTCTACCGATTAAGGAAGGATTATATTTCTCTTGGAACCGTTTCACGATGCAGGACTTCCTTTCTATGTATCTTATATTTCCATTTTGGAAAGAAAATTTTCTCTATTACTTTTCATTATACATTTTAATCAATATAGTAGTTTGACTATTCTTATATTTATCCCCTATAAAGAAACACAAAAATAGGTCCGGACAAAATTAAATGTCCCATCCAAGTCAATTTACAGTTGGATTGACATTCCTGGCGTGTTAAATTCTCAGAACAAACCCTTCCATAGGAGGGGAATCAGTCTACTAAAAGGAATTTATTTCTTGGGACTTCCTTTGCTTTCTCGAGTAGGATCAGCCCAAATTAACGGAATAGATTATGATGCAAAGAATATTTCTGATTATCTTAATAAAGATATGAACAAAGGGGATTTACATTAATTTTTAATCAATTTACTCAACAAAAGAACACTCCCACCCTTCTATACCTGGATTGAAGATGTTCTTTTCAGTTGTTGTATTATGTAAGCTTTTTTGTGTATGTTGTAGATAATTAATCACTTTTAAAGTTTATGTTTATAAAACCATATTGATTATTCTCTTAAAAGTCTCTTCCTCATCATCGATTCCGATTTTTTGGCTTAAGGACTTATTCAGTCGCAATAACTCTGGATACATACTTTCCATCGTTCTAGCAATGCAACTGGGTTCCCGACCGCATGACCAAGATTTCAAAAGTGATAGTTGCCAATCATTTAATTGGCTCCGGTTCCCTTCTACTTTTGACCATACGCCGTAAGAACTATCCAGATGCTTATCCATCTCCATATACCATCCGTCCGCGATCAACCATCGTACTCTATCCAGGTTGGAAAGTGCATAATACATCTCATTTCTCATAAAAGCCCGGTATGTTTCGTGGAGAAAGGCGAGGACCTTGTTCTTCCAAAAAGAAATATCTTCCTTTTCAATTATAAATTGTTGATTGGATATTTCCACTATTAACTGTTTCAAAAGATTGGATGGATCGTAAAGAGGTTTTAACCCTTTTAACCATATAGATGGAACGACCTCATCTATCGTTTTATACCAACTGTCCACCTTTATAAAACTATCGTAGTGTGTAACTACAACAGGTGTGGTCGGAGAAGCTTGCTCGTGGAATAATACGGTTCCCCATTTTGATGAGCGTTCTCGTTTGTTCTTAATAAAACCATTTTTACTATCCGAAGTCACGATAACATGTAAATCAATATCTGAATAATTATCAAAATCACCTCTACCTAAGGATCCTCCAAGATAAATGGCTAACACACTTTGATCTTTAGACAAATCCGCTAACGCTTTGTCTAAAAGTTCTTGCCGATATATCGGTAACTCCCGATCCCGTTCTATATGCTTAGATACAAATCCCACTCATACTTCACCATCTCCTAAAACTATAGATTCAATATTCATCATTATACTTTCGACAAACATCTATTAATTCCTTTAAATGGACAAAATTTTACCATAATGTTGCTGTGACAAATAATAAGAATAGTCACATCCAACATAAGTAAATCCAGCAAAGTACGTCCGGTCCTTTATAAGATAGCCTTCTATTAAAGTCTAGTGATTTTCGTTACAGGCGGACGCTTTCCGCGGGCGAGCAACCGAGACTCCTCGTCGCAAGCTCCTGCGGGGTCTCGTCTGTCTCGCTTTTTCCGCAGGAGTCGCCGCCTTCCACTACAATCATTCCTTTTTAAAAATCAAAAAATCAACGTAAATACATATAAAAAGTTGTCATATTTTATAAAATTAACGTACCCAATCCTATATTCTGGTAGGACTTCTACTAAGAGGAAACTTGCGTTTCTAAAAAAGGAAATCACGACTTCACATTAATCAGATTAACGAGAGTGGTACCGAAGAAGTAACGTTTTAGCATGTTAGTCTAGCTATACTAAAAACACTATGAACTCGGGTTTCTTGAGACTCTATAGTTATATACTTTTGTATAGAAACACTTGTAGACAAAAGACAATATTAAACCAAACCCTTCAATATTTATTTTTTTTGAAGAGTTTTACTATTACCTCTTTTTTGCTTGAAGATCACTTTTCATAGTAGATGGTGGCTTACGTGAAACGTAACGTATGCCATGCTGGTTTCTCATCAAAAACGTCCTAAGAAGTTGAAGTTTCGACCATTTTTAACCTTTTTACAATTACAAAAGGTTGGCTCTTTGAGTAGACTTGTTTACTAGATTCTCCAAATTAATGGTTTCCTTAGCTGCAAGTTTTGCCAATAAATCAATTTTCCTTTGATAAAACTGACGGTCTAAAGATTGGATTTCATTTTTATCCATGCTTTCAATGATATACAATTGGATTTTCCAAATATCCTCTTTAGATTGTATTGGTGCTAGTTGTGCTGCATTTATGAGCGAGTCCGTCATGGCGCCCAAAACGGAAACATCCCCTTGTCCAAAATGACTTAATTGATAGAATGTGTGGTAAAGCACTTCATCAAAACGATGAAGACTAAGCTTAACTCGCTGTTTATTTTCTTTATCCATGAAGATTAAATCTGCTTTAGGTAATTGACTATATCTACCTAGTAACCTACCTAATTGATGAATATTATGGATGGCCGTGTTAGGATCATTAATTCCTGGCGATATGGAACGTAACGAAACTTCTACCATTTTTTGAATCGCAAATACTGGATCCTGTCTTGTGTCCCGCTCACGTCCAATAGTAAACAATTTTTCAGGGTTTTCTTCAATTTCAGTTGATTCTTTTAGATAGAGTGTAACTACAGTTGATCCAGATGGAACAAAATCTCCGATATAAAATTCGATTTCGATTCGGCCATCATATTTTTTAGCTAAAGATACTAGTTGAATGATATCGAACAATTGAATATACCCGTCTTGACCTGCAATAATTGGATGAGCAATAGGGTGAGCAGACCATTTCCCATCTATATTTGTCGTTAGATTTTCTCTCTTCAAAAGTTTTTCATAACCTGCGACTGCCTCTTCACCTTCAATAGCCAACTTCTCAATTAATTTATTCACTTGAATATTTTGAGCAATGTGATAAATGAAAGCTGCAAAAAAACCAAGGCAAACCATCGCATACAAAACACCTACGAATGAAGAAATAACCGTTTCCCCGTTAATTGACTCTTGCATAAATAACAATGATAACGTGGTATAAATAAATCCACCCATAAAGATTCCTAACACTCTCCACACCATTGGATCCCGAACAAAATTTTTCATGGTTCGTGGTGAAAACTGAGAAGAATAAGTCGTTAATACTACCAGGATTGTCGAGAAAGTAAACGTCGTCATGGTCAAGAGTGCCGCTGATAGACCACCTAATATTATCTGTGCAAGGTCGACCGTCGTTAAAATAACATGTGGAACGGATTCCAATAGAAAATCTTCTAATATTAGATCAATCGCAGAAAAAATAACGGCCAAAATGACAGAGAGTAAACCATACAAACTAGGAACAAACCAAATACTCTCCTTGAACTTTAACCAATAACGTTCCATATTCTCAACTCCTTAAACTTTCTAGTTGGTGTTGTTCCAAGACGTCAAAATAGGTTTTATTCCAAAATTAATGTGTGTAACTTATTCACTAGAATTATCAAAATATGTTCGATTTTTTCGAGAAAAATGAAAGGCATGCAAAATTTTGAGTAGAGGACGGGATAGTAATTGGACACTTCCAATAATAAACAAAATAACCCCTGCTGTTTGTGTAGACTCAGACAAAAATAATATACTACCAATTAAAAACTCTAACCCTAAGGTTAAGTCATTCAATAATGCTATAATTCGATACTTTTTATCGAAAGATACCTCAAAGGTCCCCATATGGAAATAGAAAAAATCCTTATTATCTTTATTACTTTGCAATACAAAAACCTCCATTGATGGTCTATCATTTAATACCACTAATTTCTAGAAATAAACATGAAGAGTTAATAATAGCAACTTTATTATTTCCTTTTACAATAAAAATAAGTTTTTTGCCACTGTTTTTCCATTCTGTTCTATTGTTCCCATTTTCTCGGTTTTTAATTGAGTTTGCATAAAAAATGATTCATTAGGAACACTATTTAGGTATCAGTTTTTTATTAGGAGGTGAAATAAAATGGGGGTTATTTCAACTTCTCCAACAATGATGGATCAATGTATCGAGGAATGTTTGCGATGTTCTCGTGCATGTGAAGAATGTCTTACTGCATGCTTACAAGAACCAGATGTTCATGCAAGAGTTGCCTGTATGCAAACTTTACGTGATTGTATTGATATTTGCTTTGTAGCAACAGGGTTTATGGCAAGAAACAGTACAAACTCAAAAGCACTTTGCGGACTTTGTGCATCAATTTGCGAAGCTTGTGCTACTGAATGTGAGACATTCAAAGACGATCATTGCCAAGAATGCGCTAAAATTTGTCGTTCCTGTGCTGAAATGTGCCGACAAATGTCAGCTTAAAATCTCTTACTTTATAAAGATTTGAACAAATACTACTAAAAAAGGTTCGAGAACCTTATCGTATAATTTCAAATTAATGAGACACTTTAAAACACCTTCGTAAAAAAAGTACACAAGTACAGAAATCGAAGGTGTTTTAGCATGGACTAAATCTATAATTCTAGTGAGAAAAACTTGAGTAGCCGTGTTGAAGACAAGAGAGATAAATCAAATAGATAATATATTCTATTCTATTACTTCTCGTCTTCCAGTTCTTCTATAAGTTTTTCCATTTCCTTTATTTCTTTACGCTGTGCCTCAATAATTTTATCTGCAAGCTCTTGGACGCGAGAATCTGACAAATTAGCACGCTCACTTGTCAGGATGGCAATGGAATGATGCGGAATCATTGCTTTCATCCAAGAGGTATCTTCGACAGTTGTTTGACTACGTACCAACCAAAGTGAACCAGCAAAAACAATTGCACTAGTAGCTAGTATGATCAAATTCATTCGTTTCTTTGTGTACATGTGACGCATAAAAAATAGCATGACTACTGCCATTACAGAACCTCTTCTTTTATCTAGTTCGACGTATCTTTCTGATAAACCTTCCGAATTATCCTACTCACACAAAAATAACTCTCCTTCTTACTACATACCAACTAATGTAGGGGTGTTAAAGACTTCGATAAAACAATTGTATGCTAGATTATTCAAAATCCTCACACGAATTCGGCCCTATTAAATACCTTTATTCAAATTCTTCTAGTGAATGAAATTAACCTAAATCTATATTTTAGAAGAATATGTCTCTCGTGTCGTCTTTCCCTCTCTCCTTCTCTATATAAGTTTTGAAAGGAGGTGATAAACATGGCAATCATCGACTTTAAACAAGCTGTTGTTCGTATGACGTTTGAAGCTGGTTACACTCCAGAAGGTAAGGTGATCAAGAAAGCATCTTCATACCGCAATATCAGTCAAGCTGCAACTGCTGATCAGTTAGGAAGTGTCACTAGTATTTTGTCCGGGTTCTCTTCCCGTCCATTACTCGCTTCGGAAAAGATTGAAACCGGCAATATCCAAAACTAATTTGAAAGGGGGAAATGACCAATGGCAAAGGTACTAGAAATGTTGTTTGATACAGCTCAAGGGAAAAAGTTTACGATTTCTGTGGACGAGCCTCGTGCAGACTTAACTAGTCTAGAAGTAGACACTGGCATGCAGGCTTTGCTTGCTAGTAACGTGTTTTACGCTGACGGTGCAAACCTTGTATCTGCTTACCAGGCGCGTATTGTGGAACGTAACGTAACTGCACTTTAATATAAGAAAAGCGGAAAGCGCCTTCTAGTCCGACGCCGGCGCTGGAAGGACCGAATCGAAAGCCTGCTTTCGCATGAGGGCCTGAAGCTTAGGTGCGGGCTGGCGCTTGGAGCTAGACATAGCTACTCCAAGTTCAAAGGTGTAACTCGAAAAAACTTATACTTTCTTATATCATGAAGAAAATGGCTGCCACAATTTAATTGTGTGCAGCCTTTTTTTCTACAGTTAAGAAACACTGGATTTTTCGTGAGATTAATAGTAGAGAGGAGGAACTTCTGATGGATGAATGGCTGACAATGATCCAGGAAGTAGGGTTTCCGATTTTTGTGTCATTTTATTTAATGCACCGTGTCGAAACAAAACTTCAAATGATACATGAAGCCCTGTTATCTTTAAAGATAACAGATTAGTTGTTGCATAATTTTTAATCATTATCCATATAGACGAGCCTATAAATAAAATAGAAGGCCACTCCCACAGTTTTCACTTAAGGAGTGGCCTTTTTAAAATTGATTCTGTTTTACATGATTCTATTGTTCACCCTATTTCCCCTAATAATAACCTTATTCCAAGTAAACAAGACCACTAAAACAATAACGTTTTTTAATTATTAGTGTATTTTATCCTAATAGACAGCACTAGAAGCTACTCACTTAATTCAAATAATGTAATTAAGATTTTTTCTCTATTCCACTTGAGTCAATTTCATAACTCCTCAATTAGATAATAAACACGAACATTTAATTGTTATCCGTTTATTTTAAACAGGTATCGTTTGATTGTAGCGCAAGGCGGCGACTCCAGTGGGAA
>NZ_ALJG01000358.1 GCF_000286315.1 Paenisporosarcina sp. TG20
CTGTTGGCCCGAGGAGGCTCGCCTGCCCGCCCCGTGGAAGCGTCTGCCTAGAGCACAAATCAGTGGTATCATACTAGAACCTACTCCTTCGAGAATACTGAATTCATGGCTTACTAATCTATATACATTCTTATTTTGTAAGAAAGCACAAATGATTTTATGCTCTTAATAGAAAAGGATTTATCAAACTGTATCTACTTTTGTTAACGGGTCGCTTTGAACGGAAAACGTACTATACTATGACCTTAAAATGAAAGAGATGGAGCGAAGTTTGGTCACTTCGCTCCATCTCTTTCTTACCGGCAATCTTGCATCAGGTTTGCGTCCGAAGCGCTCCTTCAACCTAGTGTTTTTAAAAAATGAGCAGCAAGTTTATACTTTTCATCTACTTAGAACTTTTCGCTCACTCAGATCAGATTTCCGCTCACTCAGAACAGTTTTTCGCTCACTCAAGACAATTTTTCGCTCACTCAAGACTACTTTCCGCTCACTCAATAGATAATAACCATTTATTACTAATTAAAATGCGTATACTTGCTAAAACAGCCGTTCCCATTATAGTCCACGGGCGGTCCGTGAGTCTCCTCGTCGCAGACGACTTGTTTTAGAATGTTAGTCTCTTTGCACTAAAACACCATACCCACAGGGTTCATGGCATCCTAGATTTATATGGTTTCTTAATTTTTTAAATAAGCGCACAAAAGCGTGAGGCATATGCCTCACGCTTTTTATTGTACCTCTCATACACTGAAATCAAAAAGAACATATCATTTACATTCAGGGCATTTTCCATATATCTCAAATTTGTGATTATCAATTTGATATGCAGGTAATTTTTCGTCTAACATATCCATTGGGCATAAATGAATTTCTTTGATTTTTCCACAAACCATACAGATGAAATGATGATGATGATGATCAGTTTCACATTGCATTCTAAAATGACGTTCCCCTGACAATTCAGTTTCATCTAATATATCTAACTCAACAAATGTACTTAAGTTTCGATAAATCGTGTCATAACTCATTCCAGGATAATCCCTCTGCATCACATCTAATAAATCTCGTGCTGTTAAATAACGATCATTATTATTAAATAATTCTAGTATTTGCTCTCGTTTACCCGTTTTTTTATACCCTTTTTCTTTTAGAAGGTCCCAAGCCTTTGTAATATTCATACAAGACTTCCCCTTTCTCTTTTTATTACGGCGCTTAACCAAATCTTTTTAACTAATAATACGATTAATAAAATTATAATAGATGTTACTACAATTGTACCACCTGGTGCAATATCTAAATAAAAAGCACTTACAAGACCAATAATTACTGCTGCTTCACCAAACAAAACTGATAAATAAATAGCTTGTTTAAAACCTTTAGCTAAACGCATACTTGCGGCTACTGGTAATGTCATTAATGAGGATACAAGAAGAATTCCAACGATTCGCATACTTGCAGCAATAACAAGAGCTGTGACAATCATAAATAAAAGATGTACCCATTTTGCGGGAAGTCCAGAAGCTTTAGCGTACTCCTCATCAAATGAAAGCAAGAACAACTCTTTGTAAAATAACAGTAAAAAAACTACAACTATAATAGCAATTACGATAACAATAAATAAATCTTGACGACTAACAGCTGACACAGAGCCGAATAAGTAACCAAATATATCTGAGCTAAAGCCATTTGCTAGCGATATAAAGATTGCACTAAATCCTATGCCTGCCGACATAATGATGGCAATAGCTAATTCTTCATAATGTTTGTACAACCTTCGAAATTTTTCAACTAGGACCGAACCGCTTACTGCTGCAATAATTCCTATATATAAAGGATTTAATAAAGCAAGAAAAGGGACGGACTGACTTAAAAATAAACTTCCTGCAATTCCTGCTAAAGTAACATGGCTAAGGGCATCAGCAATTAGTGACAGTCTTCTCACAATGATAAACACGCCAAGAAGAGGCGCAATAAGACCAATTATAAGTCCTGAAGCAAATGCATTTTGTAAAAATTGATAATTCAATATCGCTTCAATCATCTATTTCCCTCTTTTGTTAATGAATTTTTCTCACAGAATGGCCATACCATGCCTTTCTATCCTCATCGCTCAATTGTTGAAAGTCTTGTTTAAAACCATGAAAATGAATTGTTTGATTTAGACATGCCACATGACTAATTCTATCGGATACTGTATCTACGTCATGTGTTACAAGTATCAACGTGATATTTTGCTCACGATTTAATTTGGCTAGCATATCATAAAAAGATTGAACATGCTGATGATCAATCCCTACTGTAGGTTCGTCTAACACGAGACATTTAGGTTTACTGACTAAAGCTCTCGCAATAAAAATACGTTGCTGTTGCCCTCCTGAAAGCTCTCCTATTGAATGTTTCGAAAAACTTTCCATTCCAACTGATGTTAATGCGTCTACCACTAGATTTTTGGAGTTTTTAGGTAACTTTTTTAATAATCCGGTTTTCTTTACTAAACCACTTGCAACTACTTCATAAACAGTGGCTGGGAAACCTGAATTAAACGCATTTGACTTTTGAGAAACATAGCCTATCCATTCCTTTTGCTTAAAGTCACGACCCTTTTGACCGAATAAATGGACAGATCCTGACGTGGGTTTTAGTAAACCTAATATTATTTTTAACAAGGTTGATTTCCCAGATCCATTTGGTCCTAAAATAGCTAGAAAATCCCCTTGTTTAACCTGTAAAGAAATGTTTTTTAACACGACTGTTTGATCGTATTGAAATGATACTTGTTGAAGGTCTATATCGTATGTAGATTTCAAATTACCACCTCTTTCTAATACATAATCATTACGATTTACAAATGATTATTATAACTGAGAATTATATAAAAGTAAAATTTATTATCTTGAAAGGATGAAAAAATGGAAATATGGGAACTTATTCAAGCAACGAAAGAAAAATCAGATAAAGAAATTGCGAAAATGACACAGGCACTTCCAGTTCAACTAACACCTGAAGAAGTTAAATTAGTGCGGCCTATCTTCGATAAAGCTTCAATTCAATGGTTGCTCTTTGGGCCCCCAGCACATGTCAAAAAACAACTGACAGGGGTACTAGGAGCAGAACGTACTGAAACACTTTATAAGCATTTAGGATTATAAGAAAAGAGCATTTATAACATTAGACAATAAAAGACTCAAACAGATAACTGCTTGAGTCTTTTTAAATGTTATAATCGTAAATTATCAATTTTTTCAGGTTGAAACTCTTGTGCTTTGAACATTTCAATTTCGTGTAAATATGGTGGTTTTTTATTCTTTGCATCCAGTCCTACATAAGGTGTTTCCAATATTTTAGGAACATTAATTAATTGAGGATGATGTACAATTTTATTTAAACCTTTAAAACCTATTGCACCAAAACCAATATTTTCATGACGATCTTTTGCGGCTCCACGAACATTTTTACTATCATTGATATGAAGAACTTTTAAACGATCAATGCCAATCAAATGATCAAATTGGTTTAATACACCATCAAAATCCTCGACGATATTGTATCCTGCATCATGGGTATGACATGTATCAAAACAGACAGAAAGTCGCGCATTATTCTTAACACCATTTATAATCTGAGCAAGTTCTTCAAATGATCGTCCACATTCAGTTCCTTTGCCCGCCATTGTTTCTAATGCAATTTGAACTGGGAAATCATGTGATAACACTTCATTTAAACCTTCGATAATTTTTTCAATACCTTTATCTGCACCTGCTCCAACATGTGCACCCGGGTGTAAAACAATTTGTTTTGCACCCAATGCTGCAGTTCGTTCAATTTCTTTTTGTAGGAATTCAACGCCGAGTGCAAATGTTGCAGGTTTAAGTGAATTACCGATATTAATGATATACGGAGCATGAACAATGATGTCAGACATTCCATGTTCTTTCATATGAGCTTGTCCAGCATCGATGTTAAGATCTTCAATCGGTTTTCGTCGCGTATTTTGAGGAGCGCCTGTATAAATCATAAAGGTAGTAGCTCCATAAGACGCAGCTTCTTCACTAGCAGCAAGCAACATGTTCTTTCCACTCATTGACACATGTGAACCTAATAACATACCGAAAATCCCCTTACTTCTTACGGTTTTTAATACGACGTTCTCTTTTTTTAACCTTATCCATTTCCCATCTCATATTACGTTTATAACCCGGTTTAACTTTTTTAGGTTTTCTTACCATTGCTTTTGCTTTAATGTCAATCTCGCTGCTTTCACTCTTCTTACGATTTTTACGTTCGTGGCGTTCCTTAAGTTCTGACCACTCACCGTCTTTGATATCCACATGAACAAATGGAATTCCCATTTTTTCAATTCGAATAATCGCGTCTTCATCGGTTGGTTCATATAATGTAATAGCTGTGCCTTTTAATCCTGCTCTACCAGTACGACCAACACGATGAATAAAGAATTCCAAGTCGTCTGGAAGCTCAAAGTTAATCACGTGACTAACTCCTTGAATATCAATTCCTCTTGATGCAAGATCAGTAGCAACAATATATTGATATTCAAGATCACGAACTTGTTTCATCATACGTGTACGTTCACGTGGCGCTAAATCACCGTGAATACGTCCAACACGGTAACCAGCCTCAGCTAAATAATTAGCAACGTCATCTGCATTCTTACGAGTGTTTGTAAAAATAATAGCTAAGTATGGATTGATACCTTCCATAACTTCTACTAAACGTTTCTTTTTAGATTTACTACGAACAGGTACTAAATTAAAGACGATTCCTTCTGCTGTAGGACGCTTTTCTCCGATATGAATATGAACTGGTGCTACCATATATTTCTTTAAGAATGGCTGTAAACTTTCCGGAATAGTAGCAGAAAAGACGTACATTTCAAGCGTAGATGGCATTTTACCAGCAAATGCATCAATTTCTTCAATAAAGCCTAGGTCAAAAGCAAGGTCTGCTTCATCTACTACTAATATAGGTGCAGTATGAACAAGTAGGGCATTTTCTTTCACTAAGTCACGAATACGGCCAGGTGTTCCCACAATAATATGTGGTTGTGTTTTTAATTTATCAATCGCGCGTTGTTTATCAGTACCACCAATAAATAATTTGGATTGAATTTCAGTACCCTCAATTAGCTTGTTTAACTCTTCGAAAATCTGTGATGCAAGTTCGCGAGTTGGTGAAGTAATGATCGCTTGTAATTCAGGTTTTTCTGTTGTTAATCTCTCTATAATCGGAATTAGAAAACTATGCGTTTTCCCAGTACCTGTGTGCGCTTGGCCTATCGCACTTTTTCCTTTTAGAATTAGAGGAATCATTTCTTTTTGAATCGGTGTTGGTTTTGTAAAACCTAATTTACTAATAGCTTTTTGTAAAAAAGGTTGAAAATCATAATCTGCATATTTGGACATATTTGCCCCTCCTAACATCTTTCGTTCCATCATAACTTGTCTATTTGTTAAAGACCATTATCTTATCATAATTGTAGTGTGCCCTGTGCGTCAAATAACTATTTATTTAGAAAGGAAAATTCTATGCGTTATCAATCTTTTTATCCTTTTTCACAATCACAAATTCCAAATATGCCACAACGACAAGGTCCACCACTAGCACAACGACAATTACCACCACAAGCTCCACCACAAGCACCACCGACAAAAGGATTCTTAAGTAGCCTTTTCGGATCGAAAAATTCAAGTCCTCCACCTGCACCAGCACCAGTTCCTAACCAATATAGGGGAGCTCCTCAACAGATGCCTTTCGGTTTTCGAAATACCGGCATGCCACCAGCGCCTAATCAATTCCCTGGAGCTCCCTCTAACTTACCCTTAGGACAAGAAAATCTGGAGGCAGGAGCACCAAAACCTAACCGCATGGACCATTATTTACAAACCGCTGATCGCTTTTTATCAACCGCCGAACAAATAACACCTATGGTCCAGAGAGTCTCACCAATGTTTCAAAATATTCCTGCACTGTGGAAAATTTATAAAGGTTTTAAAAGTATGCCCAATGCAACGGCAGGTAGTAACGTAGCTAGCACGGCTACTGTCGCTGCCGCTGCTACTACTACTTCTGTTGTTCCTCCTACTACCGTTCCTTCTGGGGCATCAATTCCTAGTGCAAGTGGTAAATCTATACCCCGAATATTTCAACCGCCTCTTTGATTTTTGAATTCGGCACTCCACTCAGTTATACTAGAGGAGTAATAACTTATGAGAGGAGTGCTACATATGCAAGTACTCAAAATTTCCCCACGTGGTTATTGTTACGGCGTCGTTGATGCAATGATTATCGCACGTAATGCAGCCATGGACACATCTTTACCACGTCCAATTTATATATTAGGAATGATTGTTCATAATAAACACGTTACTGATGCCTTTGAGCAAGATGGCATTATTACCTTAGATGGTGATAACAGAAGAGAAATTTTAGAAAAAGTAAAGGGCGGTACAGTTATTTTCACGGCCCACGGAGTTTCACCTGAAATTCGTGAATTAGCTAGACAAAGAGGGTTTGTATCTATTGATGCTACATGTCCAGACGTTACGGTTACACACGATTTAATTAGTGAAAAGACCGCTGAAGGATACCAAGTTATTTATATCGGTAAAAAAGGACATCCTGAACCTGAAGGGGCAGTTGGCGTAGCTCCAAACGATGTTCACCTTGTTCAGTCAGTTGAAGACGTCGAGAAGTTGACTATTCAATCAGATAAATTAATTGTGACGAATCAAACCACAATGAGTCAATGGGATGTTGGTACTCTTATGGAAAAATTAAAACAAAAGTATCCACACATTGAAGTGCACAAAGAAATTTGTTTAGCGACTCAAGTTCGTCAAGAAGCTGTTGCGGAACAAGCTGGTGCTTCACAGTTGTTAATAGTAGTTGGGGACCCAATGAGCAATAATTCAAATAGACTCACACAAGTGTCAGAAGAAATAGCAAACACCCCATCTTACCGCATTTCGGATTTATCTGAGCTAAAATTAGAGTGGTTAGATGGAATTGATCGAATTGCGGTGACTGCAGGCGCTTCAACTCCAACACCTTTGGTAAAGGAAGTAGTTCATTTCTTAGAGAAGTTCGATCCTCTAGACCCAAATACACATAGTCTTGAACGAACAGTTACTCTTGATAAGATTTTACCTAAAATTAAAAAACTAAACCCTGTTAATCGAATTGAACCATATTCAATTTCATAAAGCAAAAAGAGGCTATCCAAAATTGGGTAGCCTCTTTTTTAAAAAATAAGAAATTATTCAAGTATAGGGTGCCATATACCTCGTGTTTCTGGTGTTTTTAGTTTATGTAGACTAACATTCTTAAATGGAATTTCTTTCATGTGAAGTTAATTCCGGGCAAACTATACCCGAATTTTTTTATTTGTTGGTAGGATTTGTCTTTTCTCAAAACTATACAAATCGAAATGGTTCTGTCGAAATACTTGAAGGAATAAATGAGCAAGCAAATTTCTTCTCTTTGCATAATCTATTCATTTTATCTGAAACACCCGTTTTCATAATCGATTCAACATGATGACCTGGATCAATAACGGATAACCCGAGAGCTTGAGCGTCTTGGGCTACATGGAAATATAAATCACCAGTCACTAAAACATCTGCACCTTCACGTTTTGCATTATTAATGTACTTGTTACCGTCACCACCGAGCACTGCTACTTTTCGAATGTTTGTTGTTGCATCACCTACCACTCGAACAAATGGCACCTTTAGTTGTTCTTTAACTTTATTTGCAAACGCATCAAGTGTCATTTCTTGTTTTAATATTCCTATGCGACCAATTCCTTGTTGTAGAGTTTTCGACTCTAGCGGCCATAAGTCAAAAGCCACTTCTTCATAAGGATGATGAGAATACATAGTCTTTAGGATTTTCGTTTTCCTAGAAGAAGGAAACACTACTTCTATTTTCTCCTCTTCCACTTCCTCTAAGAGATTTAAACTACCAATAACAGGATTAGAACCTTCTACAGGCTTAAACCGTCCAGTTCCTGAAGATGTAAAACTACAGCTCTCGTAATTACCAATGTGACCAGCACCTACCATTGCTAATTGCTCACGCAAACTCATTGCATGAGATTTAGGTACAAATATCGATAACTTCATCAACGCCTCTGAATAGGTTTCATCCAGGACCTTAATTTGTTGTAATTCAAGTGCTTCAGCTAATAAATCATTTACGCCGCCAGGAGCAACATCTAAATTTGTATGGGCTACGTAAACAGCGATATTATGTTTCATACAAAGCGAAAGCATGGCTCCTGTAGGTGTATCAGTCCGAAGGTTTACAAGAGGTCTATATATGGGAGGGTGATGAGCCATAATTAATTGACAGTTCTGATCGATGGCTTCTTGTACAACTGCTAATGTAACGTCAAGTGTTACAAGCACATTTTGGACTTGTCCATTTAATTGACCAATTTGCAAACCGATTGGATCATCTTTTAAAGCAAAAGACCTTGGCGACCAGGATTCAAATAGTTGAATAAGTTCATGTCCATTTGCTATTTTCATTTACTAATCGCCTCCTTAACAATCTTTAATTTCTCCTCAATTTCTTCTTTTTTCATTTGTACTTCCCTTGAAGACTGGGCAATACGAATTGCGCCCAATATTCGATTCCATTCAGCCGATTCTTTTGACCATTTCAAATAAAATGCTTCATTTCGAGCTTCCATTAAAAATGGACCTAGCAAAGTTTGAGCCTCTGATAACTTCATCTCTCCTCTTTCTAGCACAAGAATTTCGTAAATTTTATCCTCCTCTAAAAGAATTTCTTCGGCTATAAGGTTCCAGCCATTCGTCATGGCCCACTCACGAATTGCTTTCGCATGAATATTAGGCTGTAAAATCAATCGATTAACAGTTTTTAATTTTTCGAAACCCTGGTCTAAAATAGTAGTGATTAACGGTCCACCCATTCCTGCAATTGTTACTGTATCGACTAAATCATCCTGGGCAATTGCCGACAATCCGTTTGCAAGGCGGACTTCTATTTTATCATCTAATTGTTCTTCAAGAACCTGTCTCTGAGCGGATTCATAGGGACCTTTCGCAACCTCACCGGCAACTGCTTTTTTAGCAATTTGATGGTGAATTAAGTAACAAGGTAAATAAGCATGATCACTCCCAATATCTGCGACAATAGAACCTAATTGAACATATGATGCGACACGTGTTAAACGGTCTGAGAGACGTTGTGCGTTCAACGAAAACCTCTCCTTTCTTCTATATCAAAATTATATACACGAAAAGTAGGAATTGCCACTATTGCTCGCCCCCTATAGAAGAAGAGCTTTACTAAAAAAGGGCAATAAGAAAAACCCCTTATCCATTTTTAGGATAAGGGGTACGAATCACTATTTCAATGATAAAATATAATCTGCCATTTCATCCAAATGATCGCCCTCTACCAAACCACCAGGCATTCCTGCACCTTGTCCGTTAGCGAGAATATCAACAATCTCTTCTTTTGAAAGGTCAGTGCCTATTAATGATGGAGCATTAGCTTGACCACCTAAATCCCCACCATGACATTGGATACATTTCCCTTGTGCAACAGCTTCTGGATCAAATGCTTCAGCAGTATCTTCGCCTTCTGCACCTTCTGCACCTTCTTCATGTCCGGCTGCAATTTCTGCTTTTTGATCAACACCTTGAATTGATAAAAAGAAAATTAGACCAAGACCAAATACCATTATTAATAAGTAAGGAATTATTGGATTTTTTTGCATTATATTACCTCCTTCTTTTCGTTCATTCTATTTAAAAATAGAATAAGTCAACATTGTTATTGTACTGTATTCTATCACAAACGAAAAGTCTTTAAACAGTTGATTCACACATTGTGCCAAATTCGACAAATTCACATGGTTAGCAACCGATTAGACGAGCAATGACCATACGTTGAATTTCAGAAGTACCTTCCCCAATTTCGAGCAATTTGGCATCCCTCATATAACGTTCTACTTCATACTCTTTCATATAACCATAACCACCATGTATTTGAACCGCTTGATCAGCAACTTCCATGGCAATTTCTGATGCATACAACTTACACATTGAAGCTTCTTTAGTAAATGGTCTGCCTTGATCTTTCAACCAAGCAGCTTTGTAAACCATTGTACGAGCTAATTCAATTTTCATAGCCATATCTGCTAATTTAAATTGAGTTACTTGGAAATCAGATAATGGTTTACCAAATTGCTTTCGTTCTTTTGAATAACGGAGTGCTTTATCAAATGCTCCTTGAGCTATACCAACAGCCATAGCACCAATTCCAATTCGCCCGCCGTCCAGCGTCACTAAAAATTGACGGAAACCCTCTCCACGTTTACCTAATAAATTTGCTTTTGGTACTCGCACATTCTCAAGTACTAACTCTGTCGTATTAGAAGAATGTAAACCCATTTTTTCGTAGTTATCAATAACTGTAAATCCTTCAGCATCTGTAGGAACAATAATTGCACTAATTTCTTTCTTTCCATCCTTCATACCAGTAATTGCTGTAATAGCCAAATGCTTAGCGTGGCTTGCATTGGTTATATATACTTTGTTTCCATTAATAATAAAATCATCGCCATCTTCTACTGCTCGTGTTTGTGTACCACCTGCGTCAGAACCAGCATTCGGTTCAGTTAAACCAAAAGCTCCGAAAGACTCACCCGTACAAATAGGTGTTAAATATTTATGTTTTTGCTCTTCTGTTCCAAACAAGTTTAGTGGAGCCCCACCAAGTGATATATGTGCTGAATATGTAATGCCTGTAGATGCACAAACACGACTTAGTTCTTCTGTAACGATTGCAAAACTAATAGTATCTGCTCCTGCTCCTCCGTACTCCTCTGAAAACGGTAAACCCATCATCCCCATGTCGGCTACCTGTTTAAAGATTTCTTTAGGAAAAGCTTTTGTTCGATCACGGTCTATTGCACCTGGTGCAACAACTTTATCCGAAAACTCCCTCATTGTCTTACGAATCATTTGATGTTCTTGTGTTAAATCAAAATTCACTACAATCAACCCCTTTTGTTTTTAAAACGCTTTCTTTTTTATTATATCGGAAATAATCTAATATCCCAACTATTATTCTCTCATGATTTAAATTGAGTGAACCCTACTATAGTTAAAAATTCTAGTTTATTGGTTAAATATCGATGATTCTATGTTCTATTTCGGTAACTATATGATTTCTCTCTTTCTATTGATATTCTAGCAGTTCTATATCCGTCCAGTTTACGGACAGGTTATAGTCTTTGGACTTTAACAAATCAAAGCTTATGTCGCTATCACAAGGTTTTTCAGCAGCACCGATATGACAGGACACGATATTAAAATGAAGTAAAGACCAACTCGGTTGTATTAATTGAGATGGAAGAGTTTTTGATTTACAAGGAGGTTATTAAAATAAACGGTTCTTTCATGTCGGAATTATATTTCTTGATAATTTTATTTATTTTCTATCATTTCGGTTTATTCCTGTTCACCAAATCTCTCCAATAAACAACACAAAAACCCCCCGACATAAAATGTTGGGGGGTTAATATTATTCTAAAAAGTCTTTCAATCGTTTACTTCTAGATGGGTGACGCAATTTGCGTAAAGCTTTGGCTTCTATCTGACGAATACGTTCCCGAGTTACGCCAAAGACTTTTCCTACTTCTTCTAGCGTGCGTGTACGACCGTCATCAAGCCCAAAACGTAATCGCAATACATTTTCTTCTCGATCAGTTAACGTATCTAAAACGTCTTCCAACTGCTCTTTTAATAGTTCGTATGCAGCATGATCAGACGGTGATTGCGCTTCCGAGTCTTCAATGAAGTCTCCAAGATGAGAATCATCTTCTTCACCAATTGGCGTTTCAAGTGAAACTGGTTCTTGGGCAATCTTTAAAATTTCGCGTACTTTTTCTGCGAGCAACTCCATTTCTTCTCCAATTTCTTCTGGAGAAGGTTCACGACCTAAGTCTTGTAGCAACTGTCGTTGGACTCGAATTAGTTTGTTAATTGTCTCAACCATATGAACAGGAATTCGAATCGTACGAGCTTGGTCAGCAATCGCACGTGTTATTGCTTGGCGAATCCACCAAGTAGCGTATGTACTAAATTTAAATCCTTTACGGAAATCAAATTTTTCTACCGCTTTAATAAGACCCATATTACCTTCTTGAATTAAATCTAGGAATAACATACCACGTCCAACATATCGTTTTGCAATACTTACAACAAGTCGTAAGTTCGCTTCAGCTAAACGTTTTTTGGCTTCTTCATCGCCTAGTTCAATACGCTGTGCAAGGCCAATTTCTTCCTTTGCAGAGAGCAAGTCAACACGGCCAATTTCTTTCAAATACATACGCACTGGATCGTTAATTTTAACTCCTGGAGGTACGCTTAAATCGTTTAGATCAAATGAATCTTCATCTTGACCTTTTTTCATCATTTTTTCTAGATCTTCTTCATCACCATCTTTACGTCCTAGTTCGATGCCTTGTGCTTCTATCTGTTCGATAAACTCCTCGATTTGATCAGATTCCAATACATATGGAGATAGCTTTTCAGCTATTTCTGTAAAGGATAATTCACCCGCTTTTTTACCTGATTCGAGTAGAAATTTTTTGGCATCTTCAAATGTAACTTCTATTTCAACTTCTTTTGAACGTTCAGACTTGTCCGACATAAGTCTTCCTCCTTCTAAAACCAATCAAATTACATCGCTGATAACGATTTCTTCAATTCAATTATTTGTTTTGCAAGCATTAAAGCACGTGTCATATCTAAAGACTTTTCTGCTTCTCGAGATTCGTGCATTTTCTCTTGAATCTGAATCTCTATTCGGTGTTTATCTATTTGTCGCAAGCAGTCAGAGACTTCTTCACTTGCATGTTCTGGATCTCGTTCTGTTAACGTTGCTGCCATTACCAGCTTGCGTAAATCTATGTCCTCTAAAATTTCTAGAAAACGATGTTTATCTCCCTGAGGATATGTGTCGTAGAAACCTATGAGTCGAACAAAAATCGCTTCATATGAATCGTGGATGAATATGTGAAGGCCATGTTCTTGATGTAAACGATCGACAATATCAACTTCATTTAACATATGAGCGAGCAACAACTTTTCAGCCTGATCTATAGCTTGTCTCATTTTACGACTTACAGTCATATTTTGAGTAACTGGCGGTGTATTAGGTTGTTGTCTCGTGTTTTGTTTAATGGATCTACCTTCAATTTTTCGGAATTGTTGAATAATCGCCTCTGAAGAAATATTGGTTTCTTTTGATAATTGTCGAATGTATAAGTCTTGTTCAACAGGTGAAGTATTCCCCACAAAGTGCTCTAATACTTCTTGTACATATTGCAAAGTATCATTTTCGAATTGAAAATTCTTATTGCGTCGCGCTACCATCATCATAAAAGCCAAGTAAGCTTGAGGACGATTAATGATCTGTTTCTCAAAGGCTTCTGCACCATTTTGTTGAATAAAATCATCTGGATCCATTTGATTAGGTAAAATTGCAACTTCTGTTTTTATTTTGTTTTTTACTAAAAGCTGTGCAGCACGTTTAGCAGCTTCTAAACCAGCAGCGTCACCATCGTAACAAAGAGTGACGTTATCTGTTAAACGTTTTAACTTATGAATATGTTCCATTGTTAGTGAAGTTCCCATTGTTGCTACAGTATTCATGATGCCCGCTTTTGCGGCAGCTATAACATCCATAAAACCTTCCATGACAATGACTTTTTGCTTTTTACGAATAATCGGGCGCGAAACATCCAAATGATACAAAACTTTACTCTTTTGAAAGATAAGTGATTCCGGACTATTCATATATTTAGCATCTTGTGATTCTGTGTTTAAAACACGTCCTGAAAATGCAATTACATGACCTGCTTCATCATGAACAGGAAACATAATTCGTTCTCTAAATCGATCGAAGTACTCATTTTTATTTTCTTTTTGAATTACTAAACCACATTGTGCCATTTCAACTAAATTAAAACCTTTTCGTTCAAGCAAATTTGTTAAGGCATCCCACTTAGGAAGTGACCACCCAATTCTATATTGTTCAATAAGCTCTCGCGAAAACCCTCTTTCTTCTAAATAAAAGAGAGCTTTTTCCCCTTCTTCCGTGTTAAGGAGTAAGTGGTGGTAATAATTCATAGCAAATGTATGTGCTTCTTTCATACGCACTTCATCTTTAGAAACTTTTGGAGATTCACTAGTTTGTGGTTCAATATCAATATCGATTCCTACTCGAGAACCTAACTTACTAACAGCTTCTTGAAAAGATAGATTGTCTATATCCATTACAAAAGTGATAGCGTTCCCACCAGCTCCGCATCCAAAGCAATGAAATATTTGTTTGTCTTGTGAAACAGAAAACGATGGTGTTTGTTCGCCATGAAATGGGCAAAGGCCAAACCAGTTTCGTCCACGTTTAGTTAACTGAACATATTCGCTAATAACATCAACTACATCATTACTTGTTCGTATTTGTTCAATTGTTTGTTCTGGAATTCGTTGCATATGTCATCACCATCTTTACAGGCTATATATTAAATTCGAGATGGATGAAGAAAATCCTGCAAGTTTCGACAAAAAAATTTTAAAAACCAGTTTGCACACAAATTAGTGCAGACAAATGTTTTTTCAAACACTGATATCCGATAATCCACACTTCTTTCTTAAGTGTGGAAACTTGCGAATTGCACTCTTATTAAATATTTTTACCACAAATTTTCATTATAAAACATTTTACTGAAAAAATCTATAAAATATTAGTGTTCTAAAAGAAAAAACCTTCCCAACAAGGGATGGTTTTTACTGGATTTTATTTAATATCACGTTTGCAGTTTCTTCAACAGCCCGATTGGTCACGTCAATGACCTGACAACCAATCATAGCGACTACTTTTTCAAAATGTTTAATTTCTTTTTGAATACGATCTAATTTCGCATAACTGGCATCATCATTTAACCCTAGAGCAATTAAACGTTCTTTTCGTATAAAATTTAATTTATCTGGTGAAATGACAAGACCAAAGCATTTGGAGGGTTCTACTCTAAATAATTCTTCTGGTGGCTCTACTTCAGGTACAAGAGGTACATTTGCCACTTTAAATCGTTTGTGTGCTAAATACTGTGACAAAGGAGTCTTTGATGTTCGAGATACGCCTATTAATACGATATCTGCAAGGAGCAAACCTCTTGGATCTCGACCATCATCATATTTCACAGCAAACTCAATTGCCTCAATTTTCTTGAAATAATCTTCATCGAGTTTACGAACCAAACCTGGCTCTTCAAATGGAACTTCGCCCAAACAATCTTCTAGAGTATCCATTAAAGGACCCATTAAATCAATTGATTTTACACCTTGAGTTGCGCAGTCGATTTGTAAACTAACACGCATTTCTTTTTTTACTAGTGTGTATAAAATCATAGCTTCCTGAATTTTAGCTAAATGGACAATTTCTTTAATGTGATCTAAAGTTTCAATATGTGGAAAGCGTTTTAAAGAAGTATTTTGTAAACCAGGTCTAAACTGGCTGACCGCTGCTTTCGCAACTAATTCTCCTGTTTCTCCTACTGAATCAGAAACAATAAATATATGCAATGTTTTCATCGTTTTTCATCACCTCATAAATCATGATTTTCAGCTAAGGATAGAAAGGCACCTGTTATGTTAGTTTTAGTTATTCTTCCTATCACTTCATATCCGTCTGGATGTTCTTTTACGATTGGAAGTGCATCTATTTGTTTGTCAATTAATTTCTTCGCAGCATGAAGTAGGGAATCATGTTTAAAGCAAGACGTAATATTTGGCATTCGAGTCATTATAATATGAACTGGAATTTTATTTAAATCTTGTTGACCTAAGCTTGTGCGAAGTAAATCTTTTCGGGATAAAACACCTGATAAGTATGCTCTTTTATCAACAACGAATAAAGTTCCTACATCTTCTAAAAACATTTGACAAATGGCATCATATACCATCATATTTTCATCTATTACAATAGGTATTGACTGGAAGTCTCTTACTTTCATATTCATCATGCTATCGGTGACAGCTTGACCAGTTTTTTTGCCTGAATAAAAGTATCCTACCCTTGGCCTAGCATCCAAAAAGCCAGCCATGGTTAATATCGCTAAATCCGGTCGAAGTGTAGATCTCGTTAAATGTAATCGTTCTGCAATTTGTTCTCCTGTTATTGGACCATTTTCTTTTACAATGCCCAAAATTTCCTCTTGACGTTTGTTGAGTTCGATCGGACTCACCGCCTCAAAAAGTGTTATACTCAATGTTAAATAGTATATACTATTTAACTAACGTTATCTAGTATCTGAATTGAGTAGCTTTTTAAAAATTTATATGATACAATTTGGTCAATTATATAGACGAAGATGGGAAAATATATTGTTCATCTAAAGCGAGCAGAGATAGTGAAAGTCTGTAACGAACAAAAAAGGCGTCCTGGAGTCAGCATTTGAAAGTGGATTGAACTTCTCAATCAACTGGGGTGGAACCGCGGGTATTAAGCACTCGTCCCCGGACATTTATTGTCCGGGGACGAGTGCTATTTTTAATTTGGAGGGTTTTTTTATGACAATCACAATGGAAAAAGTAGTTAGTTTAGCGAAACACAGAGGTTTTGTCTTTCCTGGCTCAGACATTTACGGTGGCTTAGCCAACACATGGGATTATGGTCCCCTAGGAGTTGAACTGAAAAACAATATTAAAAAAGCTTGGTGGCGTAAATTTGTACAAGAATCTCCATATAATGTTGGATTAGATGCAGCAATATTAATGAACCCTAAAGTTTGGGTAGCTTCCGGCCATATCGGGAACTTTAATGACCCGATGGTTGACTGTAAAAAATGTAAAACTCGTCACCGTGCCGATAAATTAATTGAAAATGCATTAGAAGCAAAAGGCATTGAAATGATTGCAGATGGCCTTTCTTTTGAGAAAATGGAACAACTTATTGAGGAACACTCCATTATTTGTCCAGATTGCGGAGCACAAGACTATACGGATATCCGTCAGTTTAACTTGATGTTTAAAACTTCCCAAGGTGTTACCGAATCGTCTTCAAATGACATTTACTTGCGTCCAGAAACTGCACAAGGTATTTTTGTTAATTTTAGAAACGTGCAACGTTCCATGCGTAAAAAAATGCCGTTTGGTATTGCACAGATTGGTAAAAGTTTTAGAAATGAAATCACACCTGGTAACTTTACGTTCCGAACACGTGAGTTTGAGCAAATGGAACTCGAATTCTTTTGTAAACCTGGTGAGGATTTAGAATGGTTTACTTTTTGGCGCGATTATTGTAAAAACTGGTTGTTAAACTTAGGTTTATCAGAAAGTAACATACGATTACGTGATCATGACCCAGAAGAACTATCTCATTATGCATCTGCTACAACAGATGTAGAATACAAATTCCCATTTGGTTGGGGTGAACTATGGGGTATTGCAGATCGAACTGACTTTGATTTGAAACGACATATGGAACATTCAGGTGAAGATTTTAATTACATCGATCCTATAACAAATGAACGATATGTTCCTTACTGTATCGAACCATCTCTAGGAGCAGATCGAGTAACATTAGCATTCTTATGTGATGCATATTCTGAAGAAGCTCTAGAAGGTGACGATAAACGAACAGTGTTACGTTTCCATCCAGCTTTAGCTCCTATAAAAGCTGCAATATTACCTTTGTCAAAAAAATTAAGTGAAGGTGCTACTCAAGTCTTTACTGATTTGAGCAAACACTTTATGGTGGATTACGATGAATCTCAGTCAATAGGTAAACGTTACCGCCGACAAGATGAGATTGGTACCCCTTTCTGTATTACGTATGATTTTGATTCTGGAGAAGACGGTCAAGTAACTGTTCGTCATCGCGATTCAATGGAACAAAAACGTATGCCAATCAGTGAAGTAAAAGTATATATCGAAAAACGTTTAGAATTTTAAACATTAGACGTAAACGTACTTGATATATGCAAGTTCCAGGTTGCTTTGGACGCCAAACTTACTGCACCATAACCTGAAGAATAAAAGGGGCGAGCGAAGTTTCGCTCGTCCCTTTCTATTCATCAATCTAGCGGCGGGTTTTTGTACAACGCGACCTTTATGATTCACGAATAAAAAATCCGTCTTACGATTCAGTTTATGGAATCGTAGACGGATTTTCTTTTTTAGGAAAGTGTTGAGGTGATCGTTCGAGTTGATCAAGAAACGATTGGGACTTTAACCGAATTCCGGTTTGTTCTTCATAAATTGTTCGAATTATCTTTTTGATAAATGTTTTTGTTTCTTTTTTTAAGGTTAATTTACCCACTTGGTCAATTGGAACTGTATAAAATGTTCGAATGAGTTTGACCTGAGCTGGAGATAAACGAATAATATATGGATCAATATTAAAACAGCGATGACACAAGAATCCGATTTGTTGAAAGGAAAAAGCAAATTCACCATCAGTTGCACCACAATTAGTACATTGATGTAAAGTAGGATATATACCAGTGACCGGTAACATTTGCCATTCAACAAACAAAGCAATAGCTTCTGGGTCATATTCATCTGCAATTGCATGTAAAGCCTGTCGCAATAAATTGAATATTGCGGGTTGCGGGTTACGATCTTCCACCGCTCGATCTATTAATTCAACGACAAAACATGCATAAGCGGTTGCTTCAATATCTTCTCCAATATGTCGGAATGACTCCAACTGCTCCCCTTGTTGCATCGTACCCATTCCCGTGCCTTGTTGAATAAGAAACGATCCATGGGTAAATGATTGTGTGACTGAAGCTAAACGGCTTGTTGGTTTTTTTGCACCTCTGGCCATTGCTGTAATTTTGCCACCTTCTCGAGAGAAAAGCGTGACGATTTTATTGGCTTCCCCATAATCTTGGGTTTTTAAGACAATGCCTTCTATACGATTCAGCAACTGCCTACACGCCCCTTATTAATACTCGTCGTCGCGAAACCCGAAATCACGTAAATGGACTTGTTTGTTGCGCCAATCTCTTTGAACTTTTACCCACAACTCAAGGTATACTTTACTTCCCAATAACATTTCTATATCTTTACGAGCACGCATACCTACTTCTTTTAAAAGTGCTCCCTTTTTGCCGATGACCATGCCTTTTTGTGACTCACGTTCAACCATGATCGTCGCTGTTACACGAATTTTTTCACTATCTTCTTCTCTTTTAATTTTCTCAATAACAACAGCAATTGAGTGTGGGATTTCTTCGTGAGTTAAGTGAAGTACTTTTTCACGAATTAATTCCGAAATGATAAAACGCTCTGGATGGTCTGTTACTTGATCAGCAGGGTAATATTGAGGGCCTTCTGGCAAATATTTTGTTAACACTTCAAGTAACCCATCTATATTGATTCCTTCTAAAGCGGAGATTGGAATAACGTCTGCAAAATCGTATTCTTTGCGGAATGATTCCGTGACACTCAATAATTTATCTGGATGAATTAAATCAATTTTATTCATGACTAAAAATACTGGAGTTTCATTCCCTTTCAGCATCTCAAAAATATATCGATCTTGTTTCCCAATACGGTCGACTGAATCCACCATCAATAAAATGGCATCCACTTCACGTAGTGTATTTTTAGCCACTTTCAACATAAAATCACCTAGTTTATGTCTAGGTTCATTAATTCCTGGTGTGTCAATAAAAATAATTTGTTGTTTATCAGTCGTTAAAACACCTTGAACTTTATTTCTGGTCGTTTGTGGTTTATCACTCATAATGGCAATTTTTTGTCCAATTACTTTATTTAAGAACGTTGATTTACCAGCATTCGGTCGGCCAATAATTGATATAAATCCTGATTTATATCCTTTACTTACTTCTAACATATATTAGATCCTCCTGAGAAAATGCACCAGGTAACAGTTCTGCAACTGTAGTCTCCTGAACATCACCTTTTAAATTAGTTAAATACACAGGCATGTTAGGTTCACAAAACTCTGCAATTACTTGTCTACAAGCTCCACAAGGCGATACTGGGCCATCTGTGTCAGCAACGACAGTAAGTGAAGCAAAATCACGAACTCCCTCTGAGACCGCTTTAAACACCGCTGTACGCTCTGCACAGTTTGTCATACTATAAGCTGCATTTTCTATATTACAGCCATGGTACACTTTTCCTTCTTTCGTGACTAAAGCAGCGCCTACTTTAAATTTAGAGTATGGTACGTACGCATTTTCGCGTGCGATTTTTGATTCTTCAATTGCTTGTAGTTTATCCACTTTTCAAACACCTCAATTAAATATTTCCATCCACTTAGGTATAAAGATGAGTATTCCGATTATAGCACTTGCGCAGGCAAATACAAGAACTGCAGCAGCACTCATGTCTTTTGCTTGCTTCGCTAAAGCATGTATCTCCGGTGATGCTAAATCAACTACTTTTTCTATAGCCGAATTAACTAATTCCAAACTTATCATCCCTGAAATACAGAAAATTATAAAAATCCATTCATTTTTAGATAAATGACTAAAGGATCCAGACACAATAACAACAGTAGCAACAAATATATGTATCCGGAAATTTCGCTCTTTCTTACCTGCATTTAGTATTCCTTCAAGTGCATATTTAAACGAAGCAAAAAGATTATTGTTTTTCATCCTGTTCACGTCGCAATCCAAACGATTGTAAAATAGATTCTTGTTTTTCCGTCATCTCTTTTTCATCTACGCCATCCATATGATCATAACCAAGCAAATGTAGAAAACCATGAATAGCTAAAAAACCCAATTCTCTTTCTTCACTATGTCCATAGTCAACTGCCTGCTCTTTTGCACGTTCAACAGATATCACTATATCACCAAGAATTCGTGGGGTACCTTCTACTTCGATAGACATCTCACCTTCACTTAATTCTTCCATCGCAAATGAGATCACGTCAGTTGCAACATTTTTGTTTCTGTATTGGTTGTTAATTTGTTGAATTTCTTCATTGTCCGTAAATACAACAGACAACTCACTGCCTTGGGTGATACCCTCTACTTCAGCAGCATGATGTAACATTTTTTCAATTAACTCAATATTTTTAGGTGATAATAACTGAGTACGATCGATTAAGTCGATTTCTAAATACATAAAAATTCTCCCTTTTTATTCTGGGTATTCAATTCTTGAATGAAAGATACCATTTAATGTTTCACACAAAACTAGTTCGATTGTTTTTAGCTCTTTTATTGTCAAGTCACAATCATCGAACTGACCATCGTGTAATCTATCTTTAATAATTGATGCAACAATTTCTTTTATTTTTTCAGCTGTCGGTTGTTTCATCGAGCGAACAGCTGCCTCCACGCTATCTGCTATGGATATAATTGCTGTCTCTTTCTTTTGAGGTTTTGGACCTACATAACGATAGTCTTCTTCTTTAACTGGTTTTCCTTCCTCTTTTGCCTTGTGATAGAAATATTTCAATAAAGTTGTTCCATGGTGTTGTTCTGCAATGTCGATTATTTCTTTAGGCATTTTGTGTTTTCGTAATAGTTTCGCTCCGTCACTACCATGAGATAAAATAATATCTTTACTTTTTTCTGGAGGCAAAGAATCATGGGGATTTGCATGATTTATTTGATTCTCAATAAAAAAACCAGGTCTTATTGTCTTACCGATATCATGATAATAACAACCTACACGTGCTAATAATCCATCAGCACCAATTGACTCACATGCTGCATCAGATAAATTAGCAACCATCACACTATGATGATAAGTCCCAGGTGTTTCAGTTAATATTTTTTTCAATAATGGATGATTTGGGTTTGATAATTCGATTAATTTCATTACAGAAATCATCCCAAATGCTGATTCGAAGAAAGGTAGTAAACCAATGGTCAGTGCACCTGATAATAATCCAGATGTAATGGCAGCTATCCCATAAAACATAAGTTCACTAAGCCCGTAATCAGATTGTGTCATTAATATATAAAATGTCATAAAAACAATGTTGGCAACAGCTACTCTTACACTTGTTTGGAGTAAGTGTGACCTTTTTTCCGCCCCTTCAATCATATATAAACCAGCCAACCCACCAAATAAAATATAGAGGGTGATTTCCATTTGCAGAACCATTGAGTAGCCTTCTTGAAAGACTAGACCTCCAACAGCAGCAGTTAAAAACGTAACCAAAACAGCAAAACGCTCATTGATTAAGGATCGGACAAGCATTGGGGCTAAAGCTGTCGGAAATAAGAAAGCTATATTTACATCAAAATTTTCCGATACTAAACTAATTAACTTCATACTAACGACACTTAAAATGAAGATGAGCAGGACAACTACTAATGCTCGTTGACGCTCTTCTTTATTAGCCCTCCATTTCATCATGTGCATATGTACAAGCCACATACACAAAGAAATAAAAAGAATTAACCCGACAATAGGTTTTAATGATGATTGATTAGTTAACATTCCAGCTAGTCCGAGTTTACGATATACTTCACGATCGATGACCTGTCCCTCTTGGACAATTACTTGTCCCTGAAGAATGCGTGTTGGTTCAATACTTGCCCTAGCCTGGTCAATTCTAACTTGAGTTAGTTGCTCGTTTAAAATTTCATTCTCATTAATACTATATCGACCTATTAATATCGCTGTTGATAATATACTTTCTGGGATAGATGGATATCCAAGAATACGATTTTCAATTTCGTTTTTGGCACTCGCTACCTGTTCAGAACGAATTGGTTTACTCATAATATCGTTAATAGATGCTGTAAGGGAATTGCGTAACTGAAGTAAAATACTGTTATCTACTTCCAGTAATACGGTCAAGGTTGCATCTGTGAATCGGATTCCTTCACCATCTGTCTCAAGCACACTTAAGTTTTCCTTTAAGACATTTAATTGTTCTTTAATTGGTAGTAGCTCTTCATCTGATTGCGCTTTTATTTCCAATACATAATCAAATATTGATGTGACAATTGCAGCACGGTTTTCCCCATTTTCTTCAGAGAATTGATAGACACTTCTCACTTCAGCTGCCGCTCTATCACGTTCTTCTTCCGTCTTCACAGGATCTTCAACAGTTTTTACTGAGCGTATCGTGTCTTTGGATAGTTGAAATTGTACAATATCATACTTCTCAGGTCGTACGCCATTCAACAATAGTAAGAAAAGGAGTAATCCAGTAATCACTATTATTAAAATGGTAAATGTTCTATGGCCTTCTAGGAGTTTAAGATTTTTAAACCAATTAATCACTATGACACCCCATTTTCTTCCTACTATCATATCAAGAATTTTCAAATATTACATTTAAATTTGTAAAAAATAAGAAAAATCGGGTAAGTGCGCCCGGTTCTTTAGAAAGAACACAGTATCAACTTTGGTTTACGGGATGATAACCGTTACAGGCGGACGCTTTCCGTGAGACTCCTCGTCGTTTGAAAAAGCTGCTCCTGCATCGCCTTCTCTAGCTTCATTGCAAACGAATTGAGCATAATAGCTTTTGCCCAATTCGTTGCCTATGGGGTCTCACCGAGGGCACTGAAAAAGTCCACCAGTATAGACTTGACTATGTATTCCCTATACTACACGATTCGGCGCTTAGTGGATGCCTCCCTCGAGAAGCCAGTCAGAAAACCACTGCCAGTCTTCTCGCTCCGGCTACCACTTGAAAGGCGCCTGTGCTTAGTTCTTCCATATTGATTACATCTAAAGCAGATGTAAGGAGTCATGGCCATATTCGTAGTAATACCTCAAACGAATTATGACTTTACTAAAGAAATCAGAATAAAGAATACGAAAGTAAATGTGTTATTTTGTACAAAATCGAATGAAATGCAGCTTTTTAAAAATGAAAGTACACATACAACTATTAAAAATGTTGCTTTCCCCCTGGAGTCGCCGTCTTTCACTACAAACATTCACTTGGTTATAAATCAACAGTGAAAACAATATTTTTAAAAAATAATTATAAAAAATCGTCCTATTTTTTATATGAAAGTACTCACACCTATAAGATTACTAAACAAGAATTTATCACTGAACAAAATTAACTTTAACTTCTCCGGAAAATTTCAGAGGTAACTTGTTGAAAAAGGAAATCACGACTTTGCATTGATCGGATCCACTCGCGAGAGTTTCACCAAACAAATTCCACTTTAGAATGTTAGTCTCCGTATGCTGAGATCATGGCACATCAATTTTATATACATTCTTAAGATGAAAAAGTGTACAGCAACTCATCGTTAACTCTCTGAATGGACTTCTTTTCATTCACTTAGAACTTTTCGTCCACTCAAGACATCTTTCCGTCCATTCAATATCACTTTTCATCCACTCAAGACTACTTTTCATCCACTCAGCATCACTTTTCATCCACTCAGCATCACTTTTCATCCACTCAAGACTACTTTTCGTCCACTCAGCAGGAAATAACCATTATACTCCAACTGAAATGCGCATACTTACTGAAACATTTGCCCTCGATATAGTTGTCAGCTTGGAAATTCTTCTTTTTCATTTAAATAATGTGAAAAATTCTATATTTGGATGATCAATAGTCAAATAACCTAAGAAAAACCGGGCAGAATACGCCCGGTCCTTAAAGAAAGCACACAGTATCCACTTTGGTTTATGGTATGATTTCCGTTACAGGCGGACGCTTTCCGCGGGCGAGCGCCAAGCCTCCTCGTCCGCTAGCGCTACCTGCGGGGTCTCGTCTGTCTCGCTTTTTCCGCTGGAGTCGCCACCTTCCACTACAATCATTCTTCTTTTAAAATCAACAATGATAACAATATATAAAAATAAAAATAAAAATTCGTTTTATCTTGTAAAAAGAAAGTACCAAACCTATATAGAATGATTTTTTATGTACAACCCAAATATTACTAACCAAGAATATATCACTGAACAAAATTCACTTTGACTGAGGGAAACTTGGATTTCTAAAAAAGTAAATCACGACTTCTTATTAATTGAATTACGAGAGTCACATTAAAGAAATACCGTTTTAGCATGTTAGTCTCCATATACTAAAAACACGATGAACACTGGGTTCTTGGCAATCTATAGTCATATAATTTCTTATCTTGTAAGAAAAACCTGGCAAAGTACGCCTAGTCCTATTAAGAAAGTACAAATGATTTTATGTTTAGTTGAAAAAGATATATCTAAATGTATCTCCTTCTGTTTCCGGGCCATTTTAGGACGGCATTCTAGAGGAAACTTGCGTTTGTAAAAAAGAAAATTACGCCTTCACTTTAATCAGATTAACAATAGTCTCACTAAAGAAATTCCCTTTTAGAATGTTAGTCTCCGTAATACTAAAAAACATCATGATTATATGTTTCCTTATCTTTTTTTAAAAAACACAATGCGTTTCTCTAGCCCGGAGACGCCTTTGGAAGGACGAAAGACCAACGTCTCGTCTTTCTGACCCCATAAAGAGGCCGACGTGGCTCTAGGAGCTAGACATAGCGAGTGCAAGATCAAAGATCTAACTCGAAAAAACATATACTCTCTTATATCGTAAAAAAAGCAGCAGTCTTAATCTGACTGCTGCTCCTCGTATGCTTGAATAATCTTTGCTACCAGTGGATGACGAACAACATCTCCTTGCTCGAGCATTTGAAAATGAATTCCACTGACGTTTTTTAAATAAGCCTCAGCAACTTTTAAACCTGACTCAGCACCACGTGGTAAATCAACTTGGGTCTTATCTCCTGTGATAACCATTTTCGAGCCAAATCCTAATCGAGTTAAAAACATCTTCATCTGGATTTTCGTGGTATTTTGAGCTTCATCTAAAATGACATAAGCATCATCGAGTGTCCGTCCCCGCATATAAGCAAGAGGTGCAATTTCTATTGTTCCTCTTTCTATAAAGCGAGCTGTTTGCTCTGTCCCTAAAACATCATGAAGTGCATCATACAAAGGCCGTATATATGGATCAACCTTTTCTTTTAAGTCGCCCGGCAAGAATCCTAAGCTTTCTCCTGCTTCAACGGCTGGACGGGTTAATATGATCTTTTTTACATGGCCATTCTTCAATGCTTGAGTTGCAAGTACTACAGCTAAATAGGTTTTCCCTGTCCCTGCTGGACCTATACAGAACACTAAATCTTTATGACGCATGGCTTGAATATATTCTCGTTGCCCAATGGTTTTGGCACGAATAGCTTTTCCTTTTACGTTTCGTGCAATTTCTTCATCGTACAACTCAGCAAAATACTCTAAAGTCCCAGCTGAATTCATTTCAATCGCTGTACTTACGTCTCGTTGGTTAATATTTATGCCTTTTCGAATAACCTTTAATAGTTGTTCAATAAGTTGTTTAGCTTTTGCTCTATTTTCCTCATCACCTACAAGGCGAATTGTTTCACCTCTAGTAATGACTTGAACAGCAAGCTCCTGCTCAATTATCTTTACGTTACCATCAGATATCCCTAGTAATAAGATGGCTTCATTTGGGTCTTGAACATGTAATTCAGTCAGTTGTTCTTCCTGCATTCTCAGTCTCCTTGGGAATCGGACTTTTGCCTGCGATATTATCATTCATGTAGTACAATACTTTCCCTTTTACTGTATCATTTGACCATGTTAAATGTAAAATCTTTTCATCTTTTATCTTTCCTTTTGGAGTCAAAGTTGACGCTGTTCTAATTCTCAACATAGGAAGAAAAGCTTCTTTAATCCACTGCTCATCCAATGTCTGTGTAGATTTTTCAACAACCGTATGTTTCTCGATACGAAAGATGCTTTTGAATACCTCTACAAAATTATCAAGAGTTTGTTGTTTTACAAACTGTTTCCATGAAGGGGATATTTGTAGTATTTTTAATTGTTCAGATGAAAATTTATCATAAACAACTTTTGTATTTAATTGAAAAGAGGTTTCACGCCAAAAATCAGCAAATACTTGACCCTCTGCACCAACAATTATATCTTTTTTCCCCTGCTTCAAAACACCTGTAACAAGCATATCTCCCTTATTAACGGTACTGTTGATACGAATTAGACGTTCACCAGACCTTAAATCATAATTCGTTATTATCCCCTTCCGTAACGCAACTAAATTTGAAGGTACCTGCTGGTCAGTTTGTTCTCGAGTTATTACAGGAGCCGGTACAGAAGTAATATGCATTTTAGAACCAGAGCGTTTAATGTGAATCCATGAAAGATCATGATTATTTGACAAAAGAACTTGTCTAATTTTCATATCGGTTGCAAGAGTATCTATCAATTTCCTTTCTACTACACTTAAATTTTTCAACTCACGTTCAAGTTTAACTCTTCGTTCATCTGAAACATCTTCAATAGATATTTGCCATAAAAATAACGAGCATAAGAAAGGAAGTAAAATAAATCCAAGTAATCCAATTAACACTGTCCACTTGAATTGTAGTATTCGATTTTCATGTAACCGTGTAATGTGTATAGGTATCTTATATTTTTTTCGTATACGTCTGACAATTGGTAAATCTTTTTCTAAGATTGTAAAAATTGTACCCTTACTATTTGTAGATAATTTTATTATGTAAACTCCATTTTCTTTTAAAGATTGTATAAACGAATACGTATGATTATGAGTCTTAATATGGCATGTGATCTTTCTACCTGGATGAATAGTTCCCATTAAACTATCTCCATTTTCCGAAGCTCAAGCCTCTTTAATTCTTGGACATTAATTATAACTTCTTCAACATTCATTGATGAAATAAGTGTATTTTCAGATTCAATAATCAAAATATATCCGTTTCCACTCAACTGACAAGAATGTGGACTAAGTACAGTTAACTCAAAAGGTCCATTAATGCGGATTTGTTGAAAGTCATCAATATGGATAAATGGGGTCAAATGCAAATGATTGTTAAACAAAAAAAGACCTCCTTTCCATTAGCATATGCTGATGGAATGGAGGTCATGATTTACCGTTTAGATTTTGGTGATGATATTATCTCGGAAAAAATAATTGCTTGAATCAAATTCTTTTCAGTTGTAGGTACAAGGAAAGAAGGATTTGATTCTTTAACAACGGTTTCAACTGGATTATGTGTTGAAAGTCTTCCCGATCTTCTTGTTTTTTGAATTTTTTCTAATTGTTCTTTTAACGTTGGAGCTTGCACTTGACTCATTGGTTCTCGAGCGTCAGGTGCTGTTTGTGTTCTAGACTGTAACTCTCGAGCGTTAGGTGCTGTTTGTGTTCTAGACTGCAACTCTCGAGCGTTAGGTGCTGTTTGTGTTCTAGACTGCGACTCTCGAGCGTTAGGTGCTGTTTGTGTTCTAGACTGTCTATCAGGTATCTGTTTTTCTTCATAAGTTTCTTTTGCATAACCTTCATCTCTTGTTTCATTCCGTTGATCCAAAGGTTTTGACATGGATGGTTCATCAACCGGTTTTTTACGTTTAGAGATCACATTAATGATAAATGCAATAATCGCAAAAATAATAATTTCCACTATTAAATCCCTCCTTCAAGGGCTTCCTGATCAGTATTAATCTTCCGTTAGATCAGTTTTTGATTTATCGCCACCAATTTTACTAATTGAATCGCGCATACTCGTATCAGATTGTATATTTTTATAATTCATATAATCCATTACACCAATATTACCACTGCGTAATGCTTCTGCCATTGCAAGTGGTATTTCGGCTTCTGCTCCAACCACTTTAGCACGCATTTCTTGAACTTTGGCAATCATTTCTTGTTCAGTAGCAACAGCCATGGCACGACGTTCTTCAGCTTTTGCTTGAGCAATTTTCTTATCTGCTTCAGCTTGTTCTGTTTGAAGTTCTGCACCAATGTTTTTACCTATATCAACGTCCGCGATATCAATGGATAGGATTTCAAAAGCAGTACCTGAATCAAGTCCTTTAGATAAAACGGTTTGAGAAATCAAGTCCGGGTTTTCAAGTACTTTTTTATGAGTTACACTAGAACCGATTGTCGATACAATCCCTTCACCTACACGGGCTACAATTGTATCTTCTCCTGCTCCACCGACCAAACGATCAATGTTTGCACGAACTGTAATTCGAGCTTTTGCTTTCACTTCAATACCGTCCATCGCCACACCAGCAATAAATGGTGTTTCAATCACTTTCGGGTTTACGGACATTTGTACAGCTTCTAATACGTCACGACCAGCTAAATCAATTGCTGCAGCACGTTCAAATGGTAATTCTATGTTTGCTCTATGAGCGGCAATCAATGCATTAACCACACGGTCAACATTACCACCTGCTAAATAGTGACTTTCTAACTGATTAATTGTTACAGAAAGACCTGCTTTTCTTGCTTTAATTAACGGGTTTACGATTCGTGCAGGAATAACTCGGCGTAATCTCATCCCCACTAGTGTGAATATGCTAACTCGAACTCCAGCTGCTATTGCAGAAATCCATAACGCGATTGGAACAAACGTTAAAAATATCGCTAATAAAATAAATGCAGCTATTACGGCAAAGATTATACCAATTGCGCTTCCTGTAATTCCTTCAATCATTCTTCTTCGACTCCTTCTGTGACTTCTCGAACTACAATCCGAGAGCCTTCAACTTTTATAACTTTTACTACTTTAACCGAATTGATATACCCACCTTCAGTAACTGCATCAAGTCGTTCACCATTTAACATAATCGTGCCCGAAGGACGAAGAGGTGTCATACTTATTCCCATTTTACCAACTATTTCTGAACGGTTAACGTTCGAAACATAACCTTGATCCGATTGTGTTGAATCCTTCAAAATTATCTTGTTGAATAGGTTCATGTTCTTTCCAAAGAACTTCATTAGGATCACCATTCCCACAATTGCGACAACTAACGCGATTATCACGGCTATTCCCATGTGAACCACATTACCACCCGCAAGAAGTATACTACCAATAATTAATGCTAAGCCTATTATACCTAAAATTCCACCTGGGAGGAAAAGTTCTACCACCACAAGTCCTAGTCCGAGAACAAACAGCAGTATGGATTCATAACCAGCAAGACCTGCGACCATATGACCAAAGAAGAAGAGGCCAATAGAGGATAATCCCATGATACCAGCAATACCGAAACCAGGCGAATACAATTCTACAATCAATCCTAGACTAGCAATGGACAAAAGAATAGGAACGATAATTGGATTTGTAATAAAACGAGCTACCTTTTCAGCCATTGTTTCATTTACTGAAGTAACGTTTGCATCTGACAAATTTAACTCTTTGAGTAATTCTTTGAACGAAGCAACCGTACCCTCTGAATACCCCACTTCTAAGGCTTCACTTGCTGACAATGTTAGTAGTTTTCCAGTCGGTGCACGATATTGTGGTATATCTACTGATTTGTCTGCCATTGCAAGAGCATATTTGGGATCCCGTTTAGAAGACTCTGCTGCTGTTTTCATAGCCGTAGACCATGCACTAACCGCCTTATCCTCCGCAGCATTCCCCGCACCGTCTATGACTGCTGCAGCTCCAATACGACCGTTTGGTACCATGTAAATTTTATCTGCATATAAAGCGATAAAAGCACCAGCAGATAATGCATCACGATCTATGAAAGCAATAGTGGTTAAGGGAGTTTCATCCATTAACTGTGCAATGTCTGTTGCAGAGTCAACAAATCCACCAGGAGTGTCGATATCTAAAATAACTACATCGGCTCCAGTCTCTTCTGCTTCTTCAAAAGCTCGTTGTAAAAATGCATATAATCCCTTTTCAACTTCATCTTTAATTGGAATTCTATAAACTTCTGATGCGCTTACCGGTAAACTAGGCAAGATAAATAGAGCAGAAACTAAAAGCAATAGAAAGCCACTAATTACCCGCGTCCATTTCATAACGATCCTCCTTATCTATGTACAAATAGTTCTCCCTATAGTATGTACGGATTACTCACAAAAAAGTTTCATAAAATAAAATAAACCGAAAAATCAAAGGATTTTTCGGTTTACATATTGGTTTACTTTAATCATCAAGTAGTACGTGTTAAGAACGTAGGGACTATAGGGATTCGATCACTCACGTTTACGCGTAACTTCTGATTTTCTTTCTACGCTTGGGTTATTCATGAAATCACGATTATAAACCTTGGGTATATTCGTAAATTAGAATTTACGTTTACGCGCAGCTTCTGATTTCTTTTTACGTTTTACACTTGGTTTATCATAGAATTCGCGTTTTCTAACCTCTTGTATTGTTCCACTTTTAGAAACAGTACGTTTGAAGCGTCGAAGAGCATCTTCAAGCGATTCGTTTTTGCGAACGACAGTTTTTGACATCTCTTTTTCCCTCCCTCCGAACACACGTCAATACATAACCTAGTGTTATGTACTCTAAGATTATATCGTATCAAATCATTTTGGTCAATACATTATCAATATTTAATAGTCTGAATTAGAAACTAACCCTTGCATGATTTGAACCCCTGAGCTTGCACCAATTCTTGTAGCTCCAGCTTCAATCATTTTTTGAACATCTTCTAGACTACGAACGCCTCCAGAGGCTTTAACACCTAAGTCTGGCCCTACCACTTCACGCATAAGGGCAACGTCTTCAAATGTTGCTCCTCCCGTTGAAAACCCGGTAGATGTTTTAACGAAGTCCGCTCCAACTTCTTTAGAAATTTGACTTGCTATTTTTATTTCTTCTTTTGATAGTAAACAAGTTTCTAAAATAACCTTAACAATTGCTTTTCCTTTTGCTGCATTTACTACCGCTCCAATGTCACGTTTTACTAAATCCAGATCTTGTGATTTTAATGCACCAATATTTATTACCATATCAATCTCACCAGCACCATTATTAATTGCATCCGAAGTTTCAAATGCTTTCGTTTCGGGTGTTGAAGCACCTAGTGGGAAGCCAATAACTGTACATACTTTTACAGGAGTTCCTGTCAAAAGTTCAGCAGAAGTTTTTACCCAAGTCGGATTTACACAAACAGAAGCAAATGTGAATTCTTTCGCTTCTGCACAGAGCTTTTCAATTTGCTCTTTTGTTGCTTGAGGTTTTAATAAAGTATGATCAATCATTGAAGCAATATTTGTAGTCAAATGGTTTCACCCTTTCGGAAGTTGTCCGTACTTCTATACTTTACCACTATTTATGTTTCTATTCTTTAAAAAAGATCCAGTACAAGAAAATGTACTGGATATAAAAATTATTCGAATTCGTAAGATATTGCTGAGAGCACATAAAGAGGAGCAGTTTCTGCTCTTAGGATCCGGGGTCCTAATGAAATTGTTTGGAACCCCTGATCTATTAGCGCTTGTATTTCATTCCTAGTTAATCCACCTTCAGGTCCAAAGACTATACAAATGGACTGTTTATCATGCACTTTTGATAGTATTTCAGCAAATTGTGTTCTCTTTTCTTGTTTCGCATCTTCTTCATCAGCTACGAGTAATACATCATACTTATTGACCTGTTGAAGAAGCTCTTTGAAAGACAAGATATCATGAACTAACGGAATACTATTTCGATGGGATTGTTCCGCCGCTTCTTTGGCAATTTTTTGCAATCTTTGTTGCTTTTTCTGCCCTTTTTGTGCATCCCATTTTACGATTGAGCGTTCTGCTTCAAAGAGAATTAATTCGTGCATGCCGAGCTCAGTCGCTTTTTGTGTAATCAAATCTAATTTCTCACCTTTAGGTAAACCACAACAAATAGTAACAAGTTTCGGCAATTCATTCGAACGTAAAGAATCAGTTGATTTTTTCACTCGTACATCAAAGCCTTCATAACCTTCAATAATTGCTTTAAAGGCTTGACCTTCTGAAACGACAATTAGCTCTTGACCCTCTTGCATGCGCATGACTTTTTGAATATGTTTAGCATCATCACCTGAAATGATTGATATTCCTTCTACAAACGGTTGGGATATAAAGTATCTCTGCATCTAAAATTATTCCTTTAACGGTTTCATCGAAAGAATAGTAACCCAGTCTTCCATCATCATGACTTCCACAATAACAAATCCTGCTAACTCTAGGGATTCTTTTACATCCTCTTTTTTTGCTGCAATTATTCCAGATGTAATAAACATTCCGCCCTCTTTAACTACTTGAAATGCATCATTTGTAAATGACATAATAATTTCCGCTAATATGTTTGCTACTACCACGTCCGATGGTTCTTTGACAGTGTCGAGTAAGTTACCTTGGACAACATCCGTAGTTTCTTGAACTTTGTTTAGTTTGACATTTATTGTTGCAGAACGTACTGCTACTTCGTCTAAATCAATAGCATGGACATGTTTTGCACCAAGTAATGCCGCTCCAATAGCTAAAACGCCAGAACCAGTACCTATATCGGTAACATAGTCTCCTGGTTTAACGGTCTTTTCGAGTGCTTGAAGGCACATTACCGTGGTTGGATGTGTACCTGTCCCAAACGCCATACCAGGATCAAGTTCTATTATTAGCTCGTCAGTCGATACCGGTTCGTACGTTTCCCAAGTTGGCACTATGGTAAAGCGTTCAGAAATTTTCACAGGGTGATAGTACTTTTTCCATGCTGTGGCCCATTCTTCTTCATTCACTTCACTAATACTTAATTCATTTTCACCAATGTTGATATCATAGTTGATTAGGTTTTTGATCGCGAGCTTCACTTCTTCTACTGTTTCCCCAAGAAAACTTGTAACAGGTAGATAAGCTTTAAGAATGACACCTTCTGCTGGAAAATCATTAGGATCAAGATCATAAATTTCACCGAACATATCTTCACGTTCACGTGCAAATTCCTTTGAGTCCTCAATAACCACTCCACTAGCGCCTGACTCGTGCAAAATATTTGAAACTGCTTCTACTGCTTCATGTGTCGTATGAATGGTTAGCTCTGACCACTTCAACTACGTCAACTCCTTAATCACCTTTTATTGTACGTTTGATTTTTGCAAATAATGAACTATCTTGTTCTTCTGGAATATCTCCACTTATTTGAGCAAAATCACGAAGTATTTGTTTTTGTTTTTCAGTTAATTTAGAAGGTGTAATTACTTTTACCACAACGTGTTGATCACCTGTTCCATAACCTTGAACATTTTTAACACCTTTGCCTTTTAATCTGAAATTTGTACCTGATTGAGTACCTGCTGGAATTTTAAGTTTCACTTTTCCATGAATTGTTTGTACCTCAATTTCGTCACCTAACGATGCTTGAGGGAATGTTAATTTCAATTCAAAGTAAATGTCATCCCCATCACGTTCAAACCTTGCATGTGGTCTTACTCGGAATAAGACATATAAGTCTCCTGCTGGACCACCGTTTTTACCGGCTTCTCCTTGACCTGTCATACGTAATTGTTGCCCATCATCAACACCTGCAGGTATTGAGACTTTAATTTTTTTACGTTTTGTTACTTTACCTTGACCGTGGCAAGTAGAACATTTTTCTTTAATTAACTTGCCTGACCCTTGACAATGATGACACGCTCTACGATTAACCATACGACCAAATGGAGTATCTTGCGTGACGTTTAGTTGACCTGTCCCTTGACAATGGTGACACGTTTCTGGAGTTGTTCCAGGTTTTGCTCCATTCCCATGACAAGTTTCACAAGTCTCATCTTTTGGTATTTCTATTTCAGTTTCTTTTCCAAACACAGCATCTTCAAAATCAATGGTCATTGAATATTGCAAGTCTTCTCCTTTACGTGGTGCATTAGGGTCACGGCGTCGTGAACCCCCACCACCAAAGAATGAACTAAAGATATCGTCAAATCCGAAACCATCGGCTCCTCCGCCTCCAAATCCTTGATTTGGACTCGCATGACCAAATTGATCATATTGAGATTTCTTTTGACTATCACTTAATACTTCATAAGCTTCTGTAATTTCTTTAAATTTATCTACAGCATTTGATTCTTTATTAATATCTGGATGGAATTTCTTTGACAATGTACGATACGCTTTTTTTATTTCTTCTTTTGATGCACTTTTCGTAACACCAAGTACCTCATAATAATCTCTTTTACTCATTCGTCACACTCCTGCTTAAACTTTTCACAAAAAGTTGCCTCTCACTGAGGTTTCCCACTGAATAAGTCGCAACTATTCGGGATAATTTTGTAAATATTTTAATTTTTTATGTAGGTGCCTTTACGCAACCTATTATGCAATAAAGCTTATTGTAACACGTGTTTAACTTCAACGCCAAGGCATTCAGTAAAGCGTAAAGCGCATATCTAGCCCCACGCAGCGCTTGAAGGACCGAATCGAAAGCCTGCTTTTTGTATGAGTGTCTGAAGCTTAGGTACGGACTGGCAGTTGTAGCTAGACATAGCAAACCTTGAAAGATCGATAACCCATAAAAAGTTTATCTTTCTTGCAATGAAAAAGCCAAAGCTGGAAGTCCAGGCTTTGACTTTTTGTTGTCTTACTTGTTGACTTTGTCTTCGTCGTTTACTTCTTCAAATTCAGCGTCAACGACTCCATCATCTTCTTTTGAACCTTCAGCGCCTTCAGCTGCCTGAGCATCAGCTGCTGCTTGCTCGTACATTTTCATTGTCAATGCTTGAACAATTTCGTTTAATTTATCTTTTTTCGTGCGTAAGTCTTCTAAGTCTCCAGCTTCAATTGCTGCTTTTAATTCTTCTAAAGCATCTTCAGCTTGTTTCTTTTCTTCTTCAGAAACTTTGCCTTCAAGATCTTTTAATGTTTTTTCAGTCATAAACAACATTTGATCAGCTTCGTTTTTCAACTCAGCTTCTTCTTTACGTACTTTATCCGCATCAGCGTTTGCTTCCGCTTCTTGTACCATACGCTCGATTTCTTCGTCTGTTAAAGCTGTGTTAGATTGGATCGTAATATTTTGTTCTTTTTGTGTTCCTAAATCTTTTGCTTTAACTGTAACAATACCGTTTTTATCAATATCGAATGTTACTTCGATTTGAGGAGTCCCACGTTGTGCTGGTGGAATGTCCGATAGTTGGAAACGGCCTAATGTTTTATTATCTGCTGACATTGGACGTTCACCTTGAAGTACATGAATATCAACTGCCGGTTGATTATCTGCAGCTGTTGAGAATGTTTGAGATTTAGACGTTGGAATTGTTGTGTTACGTTCGATTAACTTAGTAAACACACTTCCCATTGTTTCAATACCAAGTGAAAGTGGAGTTACGTCAAGAAGAACTACGTCTTTTACGTCTCCTGATAATACGCCCGCTTGAACTGCTGCACCTAGTGCTACAACTTCATCAGGATTAACACCACGATGCGGATCTTGACCTGTTTCTTTCTTGATTGCTTCTTGTACAGCTGGAATACGAGTAGAACCACCAACTAGAATTACTTTGTCAATTTGTGCAGGCGTAAGATTTGCATCTTTTAAAGCTTGACGTGTAGGCACCATTGTACGTTCAACTAGAGAAGCAGTTAATTCATCAAATTTAGTGCGGCTTAATGTGATTTCTAAGTGAAGAGGTCCTGATTCTCCAGCAGTGATAAATGGTAATGAAACTTGTGTTGATGTTACACCCGAAAGATCTTTTTTCGCTTTTTCAGTTGCATCTTTCAAACGTTGCATTGCCATCTTGTCTTTAGACAAATCAATACCATTATCTTTTTTGAACTCTTTTACTAAATAGTCCATTATCAGTTGGTCAAAGTCATCTCCACCAAGACGGTTATCACCAGCAGTTGAACGGACTTCAAATACTCCGTCACCCAGTTCTAGAATCGAAACGTCAAATGTACCGCCACCAAGGTCAAATACTAAAATCGTTTGGTCTACATCCATTTTATCTAAACCATAAGCAAGTGCAGCAGCCGTTGGTTCGTTAATGATACGTTCTACTTCAAGACCTGCAATACGACCAGCATCTTTTGTTGCTTGGCGTTCAGCATCGTTGAAATATGCTGGAACTGTAATAACAGCTTTTGTAACTTTTTCACCTAAGTAATCTTCAGCGTAGCCTTTTAAGTATTGAAGAATCATAGCAGATACTTCTTGAGGTGTATATTCTTTATCTTCAGCTTTTACCTTATAATCTGTACCCATGTGGCGCTTAACAGACTGAATCGTATTTGGATTAGTTATAGATTGACGTTTTGCCACTTCTCCTACTTGACGCTCGCCGTTTTTGAATGCAACAACAGATGGCGTTGTACGGTTACCTTCTGGATTTGGAATTACTTTTGGTTCTCCACCTTCAAGAATTGCTACACATGAATTAGTTGTCCCTAAATCAATACCGATAATTTTACTCATTTTCTATTTCCTCCTAGTTGATTGAAAGTTAATGTTATTCGTTTACTTTTACCATAGATGCTCGAAGCACCCGTTCTTTGTATTTGTACCCTTTTTGTAACTCTTGTAACACAATTCCTGATTCTTTTAAGGCATCAGTTTCAGTCAGTACCGCTTGATGAAGATTTGGATCAAACGCCACACCTTCCGCTTCAATTACTTGCAAGCCTTCTCTTTCAGTAGCATCAACTAATGTTTTGTAAACCATTTCTAAGCCTTTTCGGAGTGAATCTGATTCTTCAGAGACAGATTCAACTTGCATTGCACGCTCGAAATTATCAAGTACTGGCAACAAGTTTGATAGCAAACTCTGTGCTTTATATTTATCCGCGGTTTCACGGTCTAATTGCGTACGACGTTTAAAGTTCTCATAATCGGCACGCAACCGTAAATGGCGATTTGTTTCTTCATCCAATTTTTGTTGAAGTAATTCAATTTCGGTTGGTTCTACAATTTCTTCAGGAATAATTTGTTCTACTACTACCTCTTCCTCTTCTGTAAGTGGAGTAGTATCTTGATTTTCTTCGTTTATTACAGCTTCTTTTTGTTCAGATTTCGACACGGTTTATTTCCTCCTTCATGATCGTGGGCCACCCAAAATTCGGGTTAATTCACGAGACAAATCTCCACTCATAAGATCTAATAAAGTGACTACTCGTCGATAATCCATTCTTGTAGGACCAATAATTGCAATCGACCCCATTTGTTCTTCCCCTACGGTATAGGAAGCTGTTATGACACTACAGTCTTCCATTTCCAAAAGGGTATTCTCAGAACCAATACGAATATGAATACCGACTTGGTTCGGTGAAAACAATTTAGAAATTTGATTAGCTTGATCCATCATGGTAATTAAACCTTGTGCTTTATGCAAGTCACTAAACTCTGGATAATGGAGCAATTTTGTTTTACCACCGTAAAATACTTTTTCTTCTTGAGGACTTGAAATTGCTACACCAAATGACGACATCAGTTCACCATAACGACCGATATGTCGCTTTAATAACACGGCCGTTTCTTTTTCAAGAACACGTTGAATATCATGCAAATGAACACCAACTAACTGTTCATTTAAAATATTAACCGTTTTCTCAATATCCGAGGTTGTTAGTCCTTCGGGCAATTGAAACAATCGGTTTTCAACGTGACCAGAATCAGTGATGATGATTGCGACTGCAGAATCACTCGATAACGGCACTATCGAAAATCTTTTGACTCGATGCTTACGTACATCAGGCCCAAGTAAAATTGATGTATAACTTGTCAGTTCTGACAAAATCATGGCCGTTTTCTGAATTACTTTTTCAGTCTCGGAAATACGCTCTTTAAAAACGGATTGTATTTGTTTCATGTCTTCTGTTGTAGCAAGTTGAGGAATAAGTAAATGGTCAACATAAAATCTATATCCTTTTTCAGAAGGAATTCGACCTGAAGACGTATGCGTTTTTTCCAAATAACCCAACTCTTCGAGATCAGCCATTTCATTTCGAATTGTTGCTGGACTAAAAGGAACTTCCTTTTTTTTCGAAAGTTGCCTTGACCCCACAGGTTGAGCAAATTGAATAAATTCATCTACTGTTACTTGTAGTATGAGCAATTGTCTGTTAGTTAACAAAATTATCACCTCTGTTAGCACTCATCTCATGCGAGTGCTAATACTATACATAAATTATCAAATCCATGGATAAAAGTCAACGAATACGATGAGCTATTTCATTAAAAAAGATTGGAAAATTTCATTTCCAATAAATCTTCCTTTTCTAGTCAAAGCAACTGCATCGTCTGTACTTACCAGAGAACCACTAGAAATGTGCTTGGAAAGTGCTTGTCCATATACATTTTGCATGGACACACCGAATTTTTCTTCAAACTGAATTTTATTAACTCCTTCGACTTTTCTCAAACCTAAAAACATTTCTTCTTCCATGCGTTCGTCTGCTGTTACTTCATGTGTTGTATTTATAGGGAAATCTCCCATTTCAACTGCATTTATATACTTTTTTATTGGGCCAATGTTTGCATAACGAATTCCTTTTACGTAACCGTGAGCACCTGCACCAAATCCTGCATACGAAACATTATCCCAGTACAAGTTATTATGTCTTGAATGATAATCAATATGTGCAAAATTACTTATTTCATATTGATGAATATCTTTTGATTTCATTACTGTCATTAACTCTTCGTACATATCAGCTTCCATATCCTCACCAGGTAAAATTAACTTCCCTCTCGTCATCAAGTTATAAAAAACGGTTTTGGGTTCAACAATTAATGAATACGCTGAGTAATGGTGCAAATCAAGTTCCAGTGCTTTGTTTAATGTATCTTTCCATTGATCCATTGTCTGACCAGGTAGTCCATACATTAAATCGATACTAATATTTGTAAAACCAATGTCTTTTGCCATCTGAATTGTTTTATACACATGGTCGTTGGAATGAGTTCTGCCTAGACGCAATAAAATATCTTCATCAAAACTTTGTACCCCTATACTTAAGCGATTAATGCCATTGCTTTTCATCACCATTAATTTTTCAACTGTTAATTCGTCAGGATTTGCTTCAGAAGAAAATTCAATAAGATTATCTTTAGGGATATATTGATCAATTAACTCAAACAAGCGTTGTAATTGTTCTGAACTCAGAGCAGTGGGTGTTCCTCCTCCAAGAAAGATCGTTTCAATATGTAATTGATCTCGATACTTTTCTGCAAACATTTTCATTTCCATACCAAGCGCTTCAATATAAGCATCCACAGGTTGATTTTTAAAGAATACTTTATTGAAGTCACAATAATGACAAATTTGATGACAAAAAGGAATATGAATATATGCTCCTTTGATCACTATCTTTCCTTCTTTCTGTTTACTAGTTCGAGATGGCTATTGTGACATCAAAGAAAAAGGAGACTAATAGGTAGTCTCCTCTTATCCAAACTATTTTTTATCAATCATCATCCATCTTAAGAACAGCCATGAAAGCTTCTTGAGGAACTTCTACTGACCCTACTTGTTTCATACGTTTCTTACCTTCTTTTTGTTTATCAAGAAGTTTTCGTTTACGTGAAATATCTCCACCATAACATTTTGCAAGAACATTTTTACGGATTGCACTTATTGTAGATCGAGCAACAATTTTTTGTCCAATAGCTGCTTGTATAGGAACCTCAAATTGTTGTCTAGGAATTAATTTCTTTAATTTCTCTACAATAATTTTTCCTCGTTCATAAGCAAAGTCATTATGCACTATAAAGCTTAAGGCATCCACTTGTTCTGCATTCAATAAAATATCGATCTTCACAAGTTTAGACGGTTTGTAACCAATTAACTCATAATCGAATGAGGCATACCCTTTAGTCCCAGACTTCAATTGGTCAAAGAAATCGTATACCACTTCAGAAAGTGGGATCTCATAAATAATATTCACACGTGTTTTATCCAAATAATCCATGTTAATAAAATTTCCACGTTTTTTCTGACAAAGTTCCATTACCGTTCCAACAAAATCATTGGGCACTATAACAGTTGCTTTTACATATGGTTCTTCAATCCGGTCAATCTTTTGTGGTTCTGGCATCATGGCAGGGTTGTCCACTTTCTTTATTTCACCATCAGTCATATGAACATCATAAATAACACTTGGTGCAGTAGTAATTAAATCGATGTTAAATTCACGCTCAAGACGTTCTTGAATAATTTCCATATGCAGTAAACCTAAGAATCCACAACGATATCCAAATCCAAGCGCTTGAGAAGATTCAGGTTCAAATTGAAGCGCTGCATCATTTAATTCAAGTTTCTCAAGTGCATCACGTAAATCATTGTATCTTGCAGTATCAATCGGATACAAACCACAGTAAACCATCGGGTTTAAGCGTCTATAACCAGGTAAAGATTCTGTAGCTGGTGTTATGGCACTAGTGATAGTGTCACCAACTCGCGTATCTCCTACGTTTTTGATTGCAGCTGTTAGGAAACCTACGTCTCCAACAGTTAACTCATCGCGAAGTGTTGCTCTCGGTGTAAAAACTCCCGCTTCAACTACTTCAAATTCTTTACCTGTCGCCATCATAAGAATTTTATCCCCTGGGCGGACTGTTCCTTCCATCACACGGATATAAGCGACTACACCTCGGTAAGGATCGTATAGCGAATCAAATATCAATGCTTTTAAGGGTGCTTCTGGATCTCCAGTTGGCGGAGGTACTTTTTCAACAATTTGTTCAAGTAATTCTTCAATACCAATGCCAGACTTTGCAGATGCAAGGACAGCTTCAGAAGCATCTAAACCAATCACTTCTTCAATTTCAGCCCTTACACGTTCCGGGTCCGCTGCAGGTAAATCGATTTTATTAATTACTGGCAAAATTTCTAGATTATTATCCAATGCTAAATAAACGTTTGCTAATGTTTGTGCCTCAATACCCTGTGCTGCATCGACAACTAGAATAGCCCCTTCACATGCAGCTAAGCTTCTAGATACTTCATATGTGAAATCTACGTGTCCTGGAGTATCAATTAAATGGAATGTATAATCTTCACCATCATTTGCTCGATAATTCAATTGTACAGCGTTTAACTTAATAGTAATGCCTCGTTCACGCTCTAAATCCATTGAATCAAGAAGTTGTGCTTTCATTTCTCTTGAAGTCAATGCTTTTGTTTGTTCTAAAATCCGATCAGCTAATGTTGATTTCCCGTGATCGATATGGGCGATTATAGAAAAGTTCCTAATATTTTGTTGACGTTTGTTACGTTCTTCTCGATTCATACGATGTCCACTCCTACTTAAACTAATTAAGATTATACTACTAACAACACGCAAACTACAACATAAAAACGCAAGAAATACAGTTGTATCAATAACTTTGTATTTTTTCAACATTAATCTACAATGCAAAATAAAGCATATTAGAACATTACATTGGGGCTAATTTGGGCTAATGAAAAAATATTTTTTGTTAGCTATAATTAACTGTTTGGTTGTTTCAATAATTGGTGGAATCATTGCAAACCTTTACTATATAAAACACTCATTAGACATAGGTGGAATATTGATTAACATGCTATTCCATTTGAAACTATGCTATTTGATATTTTTTGTTTTTATCATGATATCCATAGAAAAGAAGACCTTTCATATTTCTTACGGAAGGTCTCCTTTAATAAAAAAATATGTATTATTTAAATTCTCTTAGTACTTTTCTGAAGTCAATAGAATGCATTTTACCAACATATTTATATACTCCAGTTGTGAACAAAGTGGCTAATGCATCAACTTGCACATAAGATTCACTGGCTAATCCTGCATCTCTCCATCTTTCAACCTTTATTCTACGGGGATAATCGTTCGTAGGTCCAGAACGGGTAATCTTTAATCCCACAGCAACCGCAAGACCAGCATCAACGGTAATTATAAGAGCAGGACGATTCTCGAATTCGTCCTGCAATGGTGGTGCATAATGAAAATCCACATAATATATTTCACCTGGTTTCATTTGTCATTTAGCCAAACATCATGAACCGGGTTTTTCGGATCTATAATTACTTGCCCTTTTTTATCAACTTCTAACACACGATTTCCGTGTTTAGCTAGTAGAGAAGATATATCAATACTTGCTGCTAATTTTTGGTTTTCTTTATCATATTTGTCCCATATACTTTGAGATGGTACTACTTTGAATGTGTCATCAGTATTCGAGCGATGGAGTGTTGGCGTTTCCATGATTTCCTTCTCCTCCTCTTCATTCATTTTGTCACCACCTCGCTTAAAACAGTCGTTTTAATATTATATGCAAGTATGGTTAAAAACAAACGTACAGTTACTGATGTAATATTAAAGCCAAAAAAGATTAATGTCAATAAATACCTAAAAGTAAGTTAAATCTTATTAACTTATAACCTCAAAAATATACAATTAAACACTAAATCACATGAGTTGCATATCTGATGCCGACCCAGTATTATTTACTTCCTAGAATCCTTCTCCCTTCACATATTCAGATACCCAATCTGCATGATTGATTTAGCTAGATTAAACACTAAATTAAACATACCCACTAAAAAGTGGTTACTTGTTGACTAAGTTTTGCCTGTTCGCATCATTAGTGTTTCTTTTAACGGGTGGTTACTTTGTATAAGATATTCGTTTCATTTGTTTAATCTATGTAAGAAATATATTTCAGGCAGTCTTGCGAATTTACCGTTTTTCTCCCCTATTACATCGTCAAGTTACGACTTGATTACAAATACCATATAAATACTGGATACTTAACACCATTTTACTCATATAATTCTCACCAAGTCTCATACTTCCAAAAATATGTTGTTGTGTTCCTATGAGTCATTTTAAGTATCTCCATATAGATGCTTCTTTCGTTTGTCCATCCAACTTAGAGATGATTTATAAAATCTATGGTCATATTGAAAGAACAGGAAACGGAATCCGTTGCATTATTTAGTCAGAGTTTGCAAAGTGGGGCTAAAATTGGGGCTAACGAATAGCCCCACCCCCGCAAACCGTTGATGTATATAGTATTTCCAACGTTTTAAACTAATTAAGTTTATAGCAGTGAACACGTGTTACTTCAATGTTAGATTGCTTTGTTATTTTCAAAAACAATAGAAATAGCCTTTGCAATAACTGCTAATGTCCGATTAATCTCTTCTTCTGTATTCTCAATCCCACCTAATTCAATCAAAATTGATCGCGGTGACAAATCTTGATTATATATTCCATTCCCATCATCCTTGGTCTTTGTCATGACTCCACGAGAAATATTAGGGATAATTTTATTCACCTCTGCAGACAATGACTTTGCGTAAGCCTCGTTTAACTTATAGTTTGGATGTCCGGCACCCACAACCAAAATAACTCTAGCAAATGACTCATTGTTTGACTCAATAGTTGTAATCTTATGCTTCGCAGAGTCACGGTGTATATCCAAAACTAGATCATACGATTTAGCACTTAACTGTTTTTGTAAGACTGGACGAATTGCTGCATACGCTTCGGGAAATTTCCGATTTGTTTTGCTCATTTCTGTCATATTATCAAACGGTAAAATATCCACTTGAACATTATTTAGTGAAAAATGTTGTGTGACTAAAAGGCTAATGTCTGTAATATTTGATTGGGAATGATAGTTAGCATTTACACCAATTACTTTTTTAACAATAGGATGATACGCCTCGTGAGAATGTGTATACAATAGTAAAGCGTTTATCGGAGACTTCTCTTCAATTACAGGTACAGGTACAGGCATAGGTATTTCTTTTGTTGTATTTGCAGCATATGCTACCGGCTGTGTTTCAACATTTTGTGGTCCTTCTACTCCGAAAGCTAACATGGGAACTTTAATTATTAAAATAGGAACTAAAAATAAGAATAGATAGAATATCATGACCTTTTGTAGGATTTTGCGCATTATTCACCCTCCTCCTACAACTTACGTAGAATCAGGGTGAAATAGAACCAAAAACATCGTCTTGCAACCAATTCAAAATTCCTGTCTGAATTAAATCTGCATGCATGATTACCCATGCATCAGATTCTTTTGGTGTTACAAACAATTGTTGATGACGAGGTGGTAATACTTCATCTAATAATGCATGTAGTTCCTCAGAACTCCAAGCTGTCCATTCGCCAAAAATTGGTTTGATTGCATCTACATTGATTGGCTCATCTGTACTCCTTAGCCAAGGTCCTACTGAAAGTGCAGATGATGGTTTTGTGGTCTCTCCGATTTGACTGGAAATCACTTTAAACACCGTCTCGATCGCTTCCACAACTAGAACTGGTGCATCTACAACCATCGGGACACCGATTGCAGTTACTGGAACCCCAAGTGATTCAAAAGAAATTTCATTGCGCGAATTCCCAACTCCTGAACCGGGATGAATGCCAGTATTCGTTATTTGAAGCGATTTACACAAACGGTCTTGATTCCGAGCTGCTAATGCATCTATTACGATAATTAAATCAGGTTTCACTCGTTCCGAAATAGCCCTAACAAACTCACCAGTTTCTAAGCCGGTTTGGCCAGTAACACCCGGTGCATAATATACAACTTGTCCGAATTCGATTGGTGATGAAAAGATTGCCTCATGGAATCGATCAATTGCTACAGGACCAATAGCATCAGGGGTAATTGTACGATTCCCTAAACCTATCACTAGAATTTTCGATTGATCCGTTAACATTAATGCTTGATGAATATCTTTTAATGATGAAATAAGTTGCTGATTTAGCTCCTGAAAACCTTGTGCATCTTCAACAGTTAACGTAGGCACAGTGAGCGTAATATACGTTCCTTTTTTCTTGCCAATTGATTCTGCTCCACTTTCATCTACATCAATATGTGTGATGTGGACACGTCCATTACGATCTTCCTTCATCTTAATTCCAGGAGTCTCATGTAACGTATCTTTCTCTTTTTCCGTCCGGTGTTGCACCACTTCTTTTGCTTCGTCTATTAAATCTGAACGCATAAACTTAATTTTACTCATTCATATCACCTCAAGAAAAAGTTTACCCAAGATGTAAAGTAAATATTCTTTGCGCTAATCTATTGCAATTTGACTATTGATTTGGTAAAATAACTCTTGTTGTATTGAAAATTATCAACTAATACTTTAAGCAAACAGCACTCTTTATTGTGCGAACTTTTTACTCGAGGATCTATGTATCTTGAATTCTTTTCTAGAAACGGAGCAAATCGAGATAGTTAGTGAGTGAATAGCTCAAGAGTACTTTGATGCGTAAGCATATAATCTCCCTAACTGACGAAGAGATGCTAAGTATATTGGAAAGAATTATTGTTTAATGGAGGTGAAATAATAGATGCCAAACATCAAATCTGCAATCAAACGCGTAAAAACGAATGCATCTTCACAATCTCAAAACGCTCAGACTAAGTCTAAAATGCGTACAGCAGTTAAGAAAGCTGAAACTGCTACAGATGAGAATGCAAAAGAACTTCTACAATCTGCAATTAAACAAGTAGATAAAGCAGCTTCTAAAGGATTAATTCATAAAAACACTGCTGCTCGTAAAAAAGCTCAGTTAATGAAAAAAGCATAATATATAAAAGACCAGATTTCGATATTCGAATCTGGTCTTTTTTTTCGTTCTATTTTATGTGGTGGGGGTTTTATAAAAACTTAGGTTTTTTAAGAATAAACTCCTTCGAAAGTAAATCTATCATGGCTGAAACTTCTCATAATGAAGAAGGTAACCTGTCTTCTTCTCCAGCAATCCATTTTTCTTCGTCTTTTATTCGAAAAAGAATCGATACACTTGTTCCCTCTATTTCAAAAAACTGTGTTTCCTAGCATTCTGAATAGTTTAGACAACTAACTAGTGATATCACTGGGAAGTTTACATTTAGTCTATTAAAAGAGGGCTCAGTTGAGTCAATTTCATAATAAA
>NZ_ALJG01000359.1 GCF_000286315.1 Paenisporosarcina sp. TG20
AAAACTGCCGAAAGTCGGGTTAACTGGTTCAGTATTAGAGAAACGTTTCTGTTTTTTCAATTGATCTTGGCAATAGTTCATCATGATTCGGGTTAACCATGTTTTCATATAGGTTGGTTCTTTAACAGTATGAATTTTTTTATAAGCTCGATATGTAATTTCTTGTATAGCTTCAAGTGCATCATGCTCATTTTTCAAAAATGCTAAAGCAGTTCGATAAAGTGCTTCTTTTTGATTGTGCATAACAATTAAAAATGACCCATCATCACCTGCTATCGCTTGTTTAATGATTTCTATATCTTCCAAATTGACACCTCTTTTCATACTTGCTATTACATTAGACTTAGGACGAATCAAAAGGTTCATTAATAAATAAAAAAAACCTACTAATTTATCTTAGTAGGCAGGTTAGCTATTCACAAGTTGTATTTTTTCAGTTGCTTCCTTCATATTCAGACTTTGGAATACGCAAAGTTTATGAGCTAAATGTTGCACCTAATTTAACAGATTTGTTATTTTAATTTATATCTGTGTTTATGAATTGTATCTAAGGATATTGCTAACATTAAAGCATAATTAATAATGAATTTATCTCGATGTCTTAAAGCTGATCCTGCATTAGAGACACCCCATCCATAAAGAAATGCACTACTAACTGCTAACATGAGGAATACCAAAATAATATTTTTATTGTATCCGCTTATATAAGCTTTGATGCTTAAACTTATGGTAATTATATAAAACATTGAACTAAATAAAAATGCTATTATGTCATTTATACCTCTCCATTGAAAAGGGAGTGGAGAAGAAATAAAATAAACCATCCGTATTGGTGTATATACAACTAAATCTAAAATCGAATTAATTTGTCCATCTCCTACAACGTAAACTGAATCTCCTTCAGAATAGTTATTAACATTTGTATTGATACTATCGATTGAATCCTTCCCTTCAAAATATCCAAAAAACATATCATTATAAAAATAATTTACTAAATAGAATCCAATAATTATTAAAAACCCAATTATTAAGTTAAGCGTTTTTAATTTATATCTCTGATTTGTAGGACTATAAATTAATAATATTATTAGATAAACTAATGCATTAACTATTGCACCAGAATGAAGATAAGCAGCAATTAATACAAAGAAAAAAGAAAAAAACAAAGAATAAATGGAATTAAACTTCCACCACTTAATAAAGAAGTAAAGGGAAATAGTTAAAAATAAAATTAATAATGATTCTCTAAGCAATATTGAAGACATTATTATATAGTTTGGAATAAATGCAATTATAAATATTGTTAATTTTTTTATTTTATTGCCTATCTCAAGTAAATTCATAGATTTAATTAAATAAAAAATAACTGTAATACTAAAAATAATATTTAAATATTGTGCAATAAGTCTTTCTGGACCGAATACCTTATAAATATACCCTACTATTAATGGATATCCTGAAGTATCGCTATTAAAATCAGCAAATTGAATGGCCTTAGAATGAAAAGATTCAGAGTCGATTCCACTATTTGGAAATAAAAAATAATCTCTACCGTAAATGTCTATAAATAAAAAAATTAATCTTATGAAATATGAGATTAAAATTATAATAAAAATTTCTTTTTCTTCAAGTTTAAATGTATTTGCAATAATAAAAATGATTAATACAGAATTAATAGTAATTAATGTAAAAACGGCTAATTCAAGATTTCCTGAATATAATAAAAAATTTTTTATAAAATAAAAAATTATAGATTCTAAAATTAATATTAAATATAGAAATATCATTAATATCCTCCGTTTACAAATCTACAAATATTAGTAATGTCTTAGCTGCATACTATTGATCAAAGAAAATTTTTAACAATGTTTCTTAAACAATAATAAAAAATTATATGTTCCAAGCATTTAGGTACTTTTTAGCAATTTCAATATGATTATGATTTTTTTCAACAAATTTTCTTGATTTAATTCCCATTTCTTCTATTTCACTCTTATTTTCAATTATATGTTCTAACTGCTGAACAATTTGGAAAACATTTGGGGTTATATTAATTACTGGAGAAGTATTTAGACCTAATTCTTTAAGACATTCATCTTCATTACCACTTAAAACAATTTTTCCTTTTGCCATAGAATATAAAGCATTCATTGCATAAGAGTAAGATCTACATTGATCAATAATAATATGTGCTTTGTTGATCGTTTCTAAATATTCATTGAGAGGTAAGTACTCTGCACATATAATTTCTACATCATTTGGGTATTTATTTTTAATTATTTTCATAGCCTCAATAATATAGCTCGAACCCTTAGTGATTGGTCTATTGCTTGCATGATATATAATTATTTTCCCATTTACTTTATTTTGAATATATTCGATTTTTTTTGTATTAATTGGAAATGGAATCGTTTTAGAGATTTTATTTTTTAAATCACTTTTTCTATAAGCTGCTGCGTATTCATAAATTGTTGGTATTATTAAGTCCATTTTATTTAATATTTTTTTCTGTATTATTTTATGAATTAATGAATCATAAGGAAGTGATTTGTTATTTTTTATTTCATCATCAAAAGGTGAGTATTTATGCATTCCACCGTTTTTCACAAAATCACTTACATATATATCATCTCCACATGCTAAACAAACAATTTTCTTATTATTATTTATTATGTCTACATAGCTAAACAGTGTAGACTTTGGCTTTATATAAGGATTTATGAACTGTACTACATCATAACCTTTTAGGTTCTTTAAAATTTGTCTATTACTATAGTATTTCTTTATTTTCCCTGGAAAATTGCTATATTCTACTGAAATATCTGCATCCCTCTTTATATTCTTTTCCCCATCACCAGACGAAACAAGGAGAACACTTTGACCAAGTTCTTCAAGTCCTTCTTTTAAATTTGTATGCAATCCACTGAATTCACCTAAGAGAAGTATTTCAGACAATATTTACATCCTTTCTTCATATATAGAATGAATATTATTTATTTGCGAAGCAACAGCTCAGAATAGTGTTAAGAAAAGTAAACTATCTTTTAACATTATTTTTAAATCAATCAAATTCACCTGACTTGTTCTTCTTAATAAAAATAATGTGCTTAAACAACAAGACCATCGTCAAAAGGTAGAAGAAATAGTTTACTGCATAAGCATGTGTAACACCTTCTAGCCCGTTTATTTTCACAAAAAATATAGTAAGCAGATAAAATGATATTGAAAAAATAATCTCTGTTATTATAAAAGTCTTAGTCATGGCCTTGGAAATCATTAAGAAAGCTAGACTAAAGCTAGACATCTTTAAAAAATCACCGATTAGTTGAAATGCAAATAGTGATCTCATTGCACTGAATTCAAGTGTAAATAAATTTTCAATTATAAAATCCTTAAGTAAGTAAATACTAAATGATGAGATTAATATTAAAGGTAAAATAATTTTATAACCCACCAATATTTCTTTTCTTAAATCTTCATGTTTTTTTAATTCTGAAAGCCTTGGAAGATAATATGTTGAAAAAGCTGTTGTAAATATCATTAAATACATTGAAGAAACCAGCCAAACAGATTGCCAATAGCCTGCTTGTTCGATAGATAAATGTTTAATGACATAATTTCTTATTATGATTTGGGTAACTGAAACTGAAATAACAGAAACTATAGTCATTAATGAAAATGTTAATAGTTTACGGTAGTGTGACTTTCCTATATCAGTAATATAAATACGTGTAAAATCAATTTTTCTCCAAACTAATGGTACTGTTATGAAACATATAATTGATTGTACAATTACTAGAGACAATAGAGCTCCAAATATTCCATACATTACTGTTAAGAAGGATGTAATAATGAGTGACAATAGGCTATTAACTATATTTATTCCAATAAATAGCTTTATTTCTTTTAACCCATTAATTATTGAAAGTAATGTAGTATTAATACTGATTAAAATTAAAGTTATTGCTAAAAGTTTTATTATAAGATGGTATTCACTCGTTTTGAATATCCATAATGAAAAATTTGAGCTCCCTATAAAAGTTATAAGCCCTATTATCAGAGAGAATATTAAAGCGATTATCAACGCGGCACTGATTACTTCCTTTTTCTTTGTCTCCTCTTGTCCATATTCAGCAACATACTTCGTTATTCCAGTATTAATTGCTCCATTTCCAAATGTGATTACAATATTTAAAAAGTTTTGAAACTGCCCTATTAAAGCAATTCCAGAGGGGCCTATATACACCGCAATAATCTTATTAATAACTAACCATGATAAAAGTTTAATTATGGTAGAAACTCCAGAAAGCATAATAGTTTTAATTAAGTTCATAATTTAGTAACCAATATTTATCTAAAATGATTGACCACCTCTATTATTTTTTTTGTATCAACTTTAGACTGCACAGGAGAAAGAGGCAAACTTAATAATTCTTTATGCATTTGTTCTGATATAGGATACTTCTTACTATTCATTTCTTTATAAGCTTCCTGTAAATGGGGTGGTTTTGGATAATGAATAACAGTTTGGATGTCCTGGTTCGTAAGATATGATTGCAACCTGTCCCTTTCAGCTGTTCTAATTACAAATACATGCCATACATTTTCCAACATATGCTTTGATACAGATGGCAGAGTAATCAAAGGGTTATTTATTGAAGTAAGATACTCTTTTGCAATTTCTCTTCTTACTTGATTTTCTTTATCCAAATACTTTAATTTAACACGGAGAAAAGCTGCCTGCATTTCATCCAATCGATGATTATACCCTTTATAAATATTTTCGTATTTTTTATGAGAACCATAATTTCTAAGTGTGTAAATATCATTTGCTAGTTTTGAATCATTTGTTGTTACTGCTCCAGCATCTCCAAGAGCTCCAAGATTCTTTCCGGGATAAAAACTAAAACCTGCTGCATCTCCCAAACTTCCAGTTTTTCTGCCTTTATATATTGCTCCCTGTGCCTGAGCGGAGTCCTCTATCACTTTTAAGTGGTAACGATCAGCAATCTTCTGTATTGTATCTATATCAACAGATCTTCCGTAAAGATGAACTACTAGGATTGCTTTTGTATTTTTAGTTATGAATTTTTCGATTTGTGATGGATTTATGTTATACGTATTAAAGTTGGGTTCAACTAAAATTGGAGTTGCGCCTACTTCTGATATAGCGAGAATAGATGCAATATATGTGTTTGAAGGTACAATAATTTCATCTCCTGGACCGTATCCGTATGCTTTAAGTATTAATTTTAGTGCATCAAGTCCGTTACTAACTCCGATGCAATGTTTTACACCACAGTAATCTGCAAACTCTTGTTCAAACTCTTTGACTTCTTGTCCAAGAATATACCAACCACTATCTATTACTCTTGCTGCCGCTTCTTTTAATTCGTTTTCATATTGTGCATTTACTTTTTTGAGATTTAAAAAAGTAATCATGATTAATTTTCCTTTTTATTAAAAATGATATTTTTAACGTCATATTCAAACTGTTGATATAAAACACCCCTGCCACCAAAACCTTGTTTTTGAAATATCAATCCTTGATTTAAATAAAGACCTTGATCTTCGACAGAAGTTCCTAAATCAAAATATTTAATATCCTTATAGACATTATTTATTAAATGATCAAATAAAAAGTCTAATGCTGCTAATTTTTTTCCATTTTCATTTGAAGAAATGTATTGAACATGAGCTACATTTACCGAAATGTATATAACTACTCCAGCCAAACATTCTTCCTTTAAATAAACACAGTAGAGCTTTATGTTATCCGCGAAATTCACCTTTAATTTCATCATTTCTGATAGACTATGAACTGGAATAACCTTATGTGATTTCAATAAATTTTCTGTTAAAATAAACCAGAAATCTTCATAGGATGAATCAGTTTTAATTTCTAAATTATATTTCTTTGCTTTCCTAATATTTCTTCTTCTTAATGAACTAAAGTTTAACCTATCATCCCTATTAATCACTGATGAAATTCTACTGCTCACTAGCGTTGCACCCAGCCTAAATAACGCGTATTCATCTTCTTGTGCTGGAATGCTAGGATATATATGTGGAATAGCTTTATATATTACTTTCTTTATCTTTATATTTATTAAATATTCATTAATTATATTAAAGTAGATTAATACATCCTCGACTTTTGTATCATTTAGAGTAATCAATCCACCAAATGTTAGTCCGCTGTGAGTATAAAAAATCTCATTTTCAATATTTCCAGGCATTAAAGCAACTATTTGATCATTTCTTTTAATTATTAAAGAACAGTCATTAAAACGTTCTTTATGATAATGAAAATAATTTATTTTATGAAGAAAGGTTCCATTTTTAGATTTATCAACAAAATCGTCCCATTCAGATTGATATTTCATCTCGTATTGTATAACTGAAATTTCATCATTATAATTCAATGTCATGGTAGACTACATTCCTTTTATTTGATCACTATTTAGGTTTGATTTTTCAGCAAACTTTGCTTTATAAACACCTTTTTCTTCAGTATTTCTACTAATAAATGATCCTGCACCAATTAATGATTCGTCTGCAATTTCTATCCCATCTCGGAGTGAAGAGTTAACACCAATAAAACAATTATTACCAATAACAGTGTTACCACTAACAACAACATGGGAAGTTATAAAATTATTATGACCAATCTTTGAATGGTGACCGATATGATTCCCACTCCATAAAATATTATTTTCACCTATTTCAACAAATGGTTGGATTGTATTGTCCTCTAGAATAAAACAGTGTTCTCCCAGTTTTACATTTTCAAATAACGTGGCCATTGTGCTAATGTAACTTGCTAAGCGATATCCTTTTTTTCTTACTTCTTTTATTTTATTTTCTCTTATTTTATTCATTTGACTGTTAGCTATAGCTACAAATATATATACATCTTCCACTAAAAACCTAGTCTCTATATTTTCAAATTCGTAAACCGGAAGGCCACAAAATGTATCGATATCTACATACTTAGAATCAACAGTAAAAGCAACTACTTCAAATAGCGAATCATTGGTAAAATAATAATGGGCTAATTCAGCTGTTTTTCCAATTCCTAAGATAATTAATTTTTTATTCAAGTGACACTTCCTTTTCTATTCAATGAGGTATCGGTATCTATTAACTTATGACTTAAAAATTCTTGATAATCTCTTAAATAATCAGTCTTATTGTAATAGTCACTTGCGATAACTAATAAAACACAATCTTCCGAAAAGTCATGCATTTCATGCCAAATCATTTGATCTATAAAAATACTGATATGAGGTTGATCTAAGAGGTATAACTGTTTCTTTATCCCATCATCAAGAAGAACATTACATGAACCTTTTAAACAAACTAGGACTTGTTGTAACTCTTTATGAGCATGAAAACCTCTGGATAACTCTTTTTTTAATTCGTAAAGATAATAAACTCTTTTTATTGAAAATGGAACATTCTTATATTCCTCTAGTGAAACAAGATTGCCACGCTCATCGCCAATTACAGAAAAACTGTTTATGTTATTTTCCATTCACTTCAGCACCTTTATATTTTTCTACGTACCAGTTAATTGTTTTCTTAATACCTGTTTCAAATGTTTCTTTTGGTATAAAGTTTAAGTCGTTTTTTATCTTCGATGTATCTATTGCATACCTAAAATCATGCCCTGACCGATCGGCAACGAAGCCTATTAAATTTTTATAGCTCTTCTCTTTTGGTATTATTTCGTCAAGATATTTGCAAATGATATTGGCTATTTCTACATTTGTCTTTTCGTTATTTCCACCAACCAAGTAAGTTTCACCTAACTTTCCATGATGAAACACCATGTCTATTGCTAGACAGTGATCTTCTACAAATAACCAATCTCGAACATTATTACCTTTACCATAGATGGGGATTTCTTTATTTGTTAACGCTTTTCTAATAATAGTTGGTATTAGTTTTTCGTCATGCTGCATAGGACCGTAATTATTGGAACAATTTGTAGTAACTACATTTAGCCCAAATGTATGATGAAAACTACGTACTAACATATCTGAACTTGCTTTACTCGCACTATACGGACTGTTTGGAGCATAGGGGGTTTCTTCCGTAAAGTAACCAGTTTCCCCTAAAGTACCAAACACTTCGTCAGTAGAGATGTGATGGAATCGTGCATTTATGAATTCTTCTTTATATGAATATGGTTTATCTAGCCACAAGTTACGAGCGGCTTCTAATAAATTAAACGTACCTATTATGTTTGTTTCCACAAAAATTTCGGGACTCTTAATTGAGTTATCTACATGTGATTCTGCTGCAAAATGAATAATATCTGTAAAATGGTATTTCGCAAAAATTACATCCAAACTTTCTCTATCTCTAATATCGATATATTCAAATATATAATTCGGATTTTTCTCTATCGACTCTAAATTACTTGGATTAGCAGCATAAGTAACAGAATCAGCATTTACTAGTACATAGTCGGGGTATTTACCAAGAAAGTATTTAATGAAATTTGACCCAATAAACCCTAATCCACCGGTAATTAAAATTGTTTTTCTGTTCATTTCACACCAACCAAATTCCAATTGTTTATTAGTCCTTCATTTGCAATATCTTCTAAATATTGTCCATATTCATTTTTAAGTATCGGTTGAGCAAGATCTAATAACTGGGTCTTATCTATATAGCCCATCCTAAATGCAATTTCTTCTAAACAGGCTACTTTAAACCCTTGTCTTTTTTCTACAGTTTCAATAAATAGAGATGCTTCCATGAGGGAATCATGAGTGCCTGTATCTAACCAAGCAAATCCTCTTCCTAATAACTCTACTTTTAATTGATTTCTATTTAAATATTCTTGATTAATATCAGTTATTTCCAATTCTCCTCTTAAAGAGGGTTTTATACTTTTTGCTATATCCACAACATTTTTATCATAGAAATATAAACCAGTTATCGCAAAATCAGACTTTGGATTAAGTGGTTTTTCTTCAACAGTAATAACATTTAAATTCTGATCAAATTCAATAACCCCAAATCTTCTAGGATCTTTTACTTTATAACCAAATACCTTGGCTCCCTCAATAAGAGATGCAGCTATTCGGAGCAGATGTGGGAACCCTGGACCAAAAAAGATATTATCACCTAAAATTAATGCTACATTGTCTTCACCAATGAAATTTTCACCGATAATAAAGGCTTCTGCTAAGCCATTTGGATGTTCTTGGACTGCATATTCAATCCTGATTCCTAGAACACTTCCGTTTCCTAATAATTCCTCAAATTTTGGAAGATCTACGGGTGTAGATATAATTAGTATTTCTTTGATTCCCGCTAGCATTAAAACAGATAATGGATAATAAATCATTGGTTTATCATAAACAGGCAGTAATTGTTTAGAAGTTACTTTAGTAATTGGATAAAGCCTTGAGCCACTACCGCCAGCTAAAATAATCCCCTTCAAAAAAACACCCCTTAATACTAAATTTATAAAGAATTTTATTCTTATATACAACCACGTACAAGTATCCATGGAAACTCTATAATTTGGTTAATTGGTGAAAAGTAGATATTGTCTCTTTTAAACCTTCTTGCAACGAATGTGATGCTTGCCAATTAAGCTCTTTTGACGCTTTTTCATTACCTAAAACACTTTTTTCAATTTCACCTATTCTCATTGGATATTTTTGAGGTTTACTTGTAATACCTGCTAGTAAAGAAGTTGTTGAAAAGAGTTCATCAATTGTCGTTTCTGAATTTGAGCTAATATTAAATATGCCGCTTTTCGAACTTTCAATGGCTGTCCTGCATGCTTTCGCTACGTCTTTTACATACACAAAATCTCGTGTTTGCTGACCACCATAAATAACTAACTTTTCACGATTAAGCAATTGGTTAATAAAAATAGAAACGACACCAGCTTCTCCAAGTGGATTTTGACGTGGTCCATAGACATTCGAAAAACGTAAAATGCAAGTGCTTAAACCATATAAACTTTCATATAGTTGTACATACCGCTCGCCTGACCATTTTGATAGTGAGTAAAATGAAAGAGGATTGAGTGGGAATTTTTCATCGACTGGCAGTGTGTCGGGATTTCCATAAACAGCAGCTGACGAAGCCATTACAAATTTTTTAATACGATAGATTCTTGCATACTCCAATAATCTTAGTGTTCCTATAACATTTGTCACCCCATCAGAAATAGGATCTTCAATTGATTTCATCACTGAAGCTTGTGCAGCTAGGTGAATTACATGATCAGGTTTTTCTACTTCAAAAACATGTTTCAAACTATCATCATTAATATCTAATGTATAATTTTTACAAATAGATAATATGTTTTCACTTTTTCCAGTACTAAGATTGTCGATAACGACAACTTCATAGTTATTCGCTAAACACTCTTCAACCACATGTGAACCAATAAATCCTGCACCACCTGTAATTAGTACTTTCAACTATGCTTCCCCTTTTCAGGTTGATTTTGTAGTACTTTTTCATATACTTGCATCGTTTGAACATACATCCTTTCAAATGTAAATTTCTCATTGTATAACAACTTACTCCGAGTGCCCATGGCTTCTCTTAAAGAAACGTCGGTTAGTAGATTCTTTAGCTGATGAAGTAGTGATGCTTCATCCCCCTTCGGAATTAAAAATCCATTACCCGAGTTGCTTACTGCTTCTTTTACGCCTCCGACATCCGTAGCTATAATAGGCAATCCAGCCTGCATCGCTTCCAAAATACATAAAGGCAACCCTTCATAATCCGATATCAAAACGAAAATTTCCGCTTTACTTAATGGGATCTCAATTGACTTCATAGCACCATAAAAAATGACGCGATCGTGTAAGTGGTTTGCATTGACGTATTCTTGGGTTTTTTCTAACTGTCCACCATCCCCTACAAATGATAAAAACCATGGCAGGTGGATTAATTTTTCGCATGCCTTTATTAAACTTAGTTGCCGTTTTGGCACATCAAACCTGGCCACCATTAGAATGTTTATTTGTGATTCATCTCTTGGTTCAATTTGATTTACTTGCTTAAGAAGTAGAACACCGTTATGTACTGTTTTAATTTTATGAGGTGGCAAAACATGTTTGGATATAGCTAAGTTCCGATCATAATCAGATACAGTAATCACTTGGTTAGTTATTTTTCCAATTATTTTTTCAATAATTACATAGAGCTTTCTTTTTTTTACAGAAACTCCTTCTGTAAATGCCCATCCATGTGCAGTAAAAACGGTCGGAATACGTAGTGACCATGCGGCAATTCGTCCAATTAATCCAGCTTTCGAAGAATGAGTGGCTACAATATCAGGCTTTTCTATTTTTAATAATTTACGAACTTCAAAGATGGCTCGTACATCGTAAAACGGATGGAGTTCCCTTTTGAGCGATGGACATTGGTAATACGACACATTTACATGTTTATGAACACATGTCCCTGCTCCGGTGATGATGCTCACTTCACACCCACTTGCAGCCAAATGATTGGCTAAATCACGCACATGAATTTGAGCTCCACCAATTGTGTCCATTCTAGTAATTACTTGTGCAACCTTCATCCGTCATCTCCTCTTTGTCGTGGTGCACACCAAGCAAGTGCTAATACTAACCAAAAATGTCTCCAATGAAGCGTATCAATGAAGAAACTATTGAATGAAAGGCCTACCAGGGATGCACAAATTACTAAGAAATATGCAGCAGAGTCATCTATTGATTGTTTATATGATTGAAAGGCTTTATTCATGCTGATGAATAGGATAAAGACAAATAATAAAATACTCAAAATTCCATTTTCAGTTAAGATCCGTGCATACAAACTATGTGGTGACATTTGAAACGTATATTCAGATTGTCCTGGACCAATTCCAAATGGATTTCGTAAGCCTGTCAATAATGCTATTTTTTGTGTGTCAAATCTTGACTCATCATACCCTTGCAATTTAAGTCTTGATTGAAATAATCTCTCTACAAGTTGGCTTTGTGCTAGCCAAATCAAAACAGGAATGCACAATACGCCTAAAGTGACAGTAGTTTTAAATTTTCTTTGTAGCACTTCTTTTTTGGTAAATAAGAAATAAATGAAAAAAGATAAGAACCAGTTTCCCCATGCCGCTCTAGAAAAACTAACTAAAATAGCTGTCAATAAAATAAGTAAAGTAATGGTATAGATTGTTTTCTTGAATTTTGATACTTGTTCCTTTTCAAACAAACTGAGTGCATATAGTGAGGGCAAGACGAGAAATGGGCCGAATACGTTTGGGTCTTTAAAAAAAGCCTTGGCTCGTCCATACATCAAAAACGTATCGCTATTTGGAATGAAATGAAAAAAAGCAAATAGTCCAATTAAAGCTGAAATCACTGCTGATATTAGGTAGCCATTCATGACCACCCGTAACAGAGGGGTTTTTAACTTTTGACCAATACCCACTAATACAAACCATGAAATAATTAAGTAAATCGTAATGGTTAAATAATAAATTGATAAAATCATATTTACAGCAAATAGTAATGAAACAAATTGGAAGATTAAAAACATCATCATGACAATGACTGGGATAAACACGTTTTGTGTAAAGCTCGTTAGAAAAAAGAATAATGAGCTACATACAACCAATAACATTAAAAAATCATATGGCGAAGGCTCAATTAAAACAAACGAGCTACTGAGCATCATGAAAAATAATAAGTGAAATATCCATATTGGTAATCGCTCAGTCATGATAAATCTCCTCCGGCTTATGAAACTACATACTCTATTAAAAAAATCCTTAACTAACTTTTATCAAAGTAATTTATCAATTTCTTAGAATTGCAAAACTACAACCAGAACTACAACTTCCCTATTAATGGCACCCACGGTTGAAACTCGGTCCCGTTAATAACATGGATCGCATTCTCTTGAAAATAGCTAACCACCTTTTTTCCGAGTTTTTGTTGAATGACATGGTAAGCTTGCTTAATTAAAAATGGCCGTTTAAGAACGTCGTGTGCATCTGAGGCAATAAAATGAACGACTTGATGCTGACATAACTTCAATACAAATTTTTGTAAGTCTCTCCCGTTTGCTCCTGTCACACTAGCAGCCGTTACTTGAACGAGGGCTCCTTTAGTTACCAAGTCAAATAATTTTTTGGGATGTCTACGTATTTCGGTATTCTTTTCTGCATGAGCGATGATTGGAATATATCCTTTCAGCTGTAGTTCATAAAAAATTGATTCTGTAAAATGAGGAATATGGTAAGTAGGAAATTCAATTAACACATATTTTTTACTATCTCCTAATGTCAAAATACTTGAAGTTAATTCATCAATTAACTCCCCATGAAGATGCACCTCCATCCCCGGTATTATAGTTACCTGAATCTCCCTGTCTTCAAGTAATGCATTTAATATCTGAATAGAGTTTTTGATTTCCTCAATATCTTGATCAAAAACCCCATTGCGATGGTGAGGTGTGGTTACAATATGGGTTACTCCATTTTGAGCTGCGTTTTGAATGAGAATAACCGCTTCTAATTCAGTGGTCGGTCCATCGTCAAATCCAGGTAAAATATGATTGTGTATATCAACTAGCAAATTGTTCACCCCTTAATAGTAGTAAGAATTAGAATGAATTATCCCTTTGGACTTATTAATGATTGTTCCGATTAGTGGTGCTTGTACCTGTTTTAACTGTTCAATCGAATGGATTGACCGTTCCAGTTTAGAAGACTCTGCATTTACCACAAACAAACATCCATCTACAATTGCCGATACATGTAGTGTGTCAGCAACAAGTAGTGGGGGGGTGTTAATTATTATTACTTCGAACTGACTTTTCAACTCTTCTAACAGCTGTGCAAATCTTGCAGAAGATAATAATTCTGTAGGATTTGGAGGAACCGGACCTGAGCTAATAAAGGAAAGGTTGGGCACTTCAGTAGATTGAATAATTTCTTGTATATCATTGTTCAACCCTGCTACATATGAAGTGACTCCTATACGTTTTGGTAATTGAAATAGTTTACGTCCAGTTGCTCTACGTAAATCCGCATCAACATAGACGGTTTTTTTTTGATCTAGTGCAAATATAATACTCAAGTTTGCACTGACATACGATTTGCCATCTCCAGGCTCCGCACTTGTCACCAGAAGTGTCTTTGCATGTTTTTTTGAGAACACGTACAATAAATTTGCACGAATGGAGCGAAATATTTCAGTCATGACATCATGAGAAGTGAGTTCTGAAATTAGTTCCCCTTCACCATAAGGAATCACGCCAATGACTGGTAATCCAAGTGCTTTTTCAGCCTTTTCAGGTGAGTCCACAATGGTAAAAAACATTTCTTGGATAAGGACAAATAGATAACTAACTAAAAATCCAACAATTGCGGAAATGATAAAGTATAGAGCAGTGATTGGCTTTACTGATTTGGTATCTTGTCCAACAATTGCTTGGCTTAAAATATGAACATTTTCTAAATTCATAAGCGTTTTTATTTCATCTTGAAATGTAATTGCCAATGTATTAACCAATTGAGTCGCCTTTTCGGGTGTTCTTTCTTCAGCCAAAATGGTTAAAATCTGTGAGTTTACATTTGATTGAACTTTTACTTTGCCATTCAATTCTTCTCTTTCATATGTTTCTTTAAGGGAGTCATTTACTTTATTTAAGATCCTATTACTTGTCATTAAATATTTATATGTTTCAATGAGGCGCAAATTCGCATCAATTTCTCCACTAGAGACGACATTTGCAGTCGTAAAATTTACAAGGATATCTGTTTTTGCTTCAAACTTTTGAGGAATTGCAAAACTTGCAAATCCCCCTATTAATGTAATGTATAAAGTGACTAGTAAAATTATTTTTTTTTTCTTCTTAATCAAGTAAATTAAATCACGGATATCCAATGTACGATTCATTAATTTTAGTAGGCCCCCTTACCATTACAAATCATCACAATTGTGAGTATGAGAATTTTCATATCTAATCGAAATGAACAGTTTTCAACGTAATATAGGTCATGATCAATTTTTTGACCATGACAACTATCAGATCGTCCATTAACTTGTGCCCAACCTGTCAAACCTGGCTTCGCATAAAGACGATTCATTTGCTTTTCACTATAGTGTTCTGTAATTTCTGGTATTTCAGGTCGTGGCCCTATCAAACTCATTTCTCCTTTTAACACATTAAAGAGTTGTGGGAGTTCGTCTAGGCTAGTTTTCCTTAAAATCGCACCAATTTTTGTAATTTCTATATTATGTGAAGATTTAAATAAAAAGTCGTCTGGTACACCTTCAGTCCAAACATATGTAGTTTTAACTGAATTTTTTTTAATTTTATTCATTGTTCTAAACTTAATGATTTGGAATGGATGGTTTAATAATCCTGTCCTCGTTTGTGTAAACAAGATTGGTGTACCTGAAAATACATATAGGGCCAAAGCGATGAACGGAAACAAAGGTACTAGTATAAGTAGTAAGATTAAAGAAACACATACATCGAAACATCGTTTACCAAACTGTTTGTATACAAATGCATCAATTGGCACATGTAATAATGAACGAATTCTTTCCAGTTTCTATCCTCCTTCACAACATAATCAAATCTACAAAGCTACTTGATTATATTCAGCCATATCCATAATCAGAACTACTTTTGAACTACTCATTTCAAAGGAGAATCAAAATAAAATTTCAAACTTAGAATCATTAGTAAATTTTGACCACAAAAAAAACCGGACAAAGTACGCCCGGCCCTTAAAAAGATAGCCTTCTATTTAGATCTAGTGATTTCCGTTGCAGGCGGACGCTTTCCACGGGCGAGCAACCGAGCCTCCTCGTCGCAAGCTCCTGCGGGGTCTCGTCTATCTCGCTTTTCCCGTTGGAGTCGCCGCCTTCCACTACAATCATTCACCTTTTAAAAATCAATAGTTATAACAATATTGTTATAAAATGATAGTACCCACACCTATATTTATATATAACTGAACAAAATTCACTTCCACCGCAAGGAAACTTACACTTTCTAAACCTGGGGCTCACCTTCACATTCATTGAATTAGCTAAAGTTTCTCCCAATAAATAAGCTTTAGAATGTTAGTCTCCATATGTTTATAACACCATGAACACTGAGTGCTTGGCGCATCAATTTTATATACTTTCTAATATTATAAGAAAAACCGGAAAAAAAATTGCTCGGTCCTTTATGAAGGTAAAATTAATTTAAGTAGCAGTTAAAAGAGATTTCACAGTATGAACTTTGGTTTCGGATTACTTTTGAACGCATTTTTTCGATTAAGAGATTAAAGTCGAGGTAAACTATAGTAATTAGATATAGTAAAGAAGAATAGGTAGTATTTCCTTTTACGAATACGGGAGATACAAAAGTGACCTGTTTTAGATAATCGTTTTAAGATCTAAGGATCTAAATATGCTGATACTATAAAATAACTCCTTTTTTGAAGGTGATGAGGGGTATTAACTAATTTTGAAAGAACACAGCGTATAAAAAACCATTAAAAATAATTCTAGAAAATGAAGTTGAAGTGATGTTTATTGTAATTTCGAAGCAACAATTTATAAAGAGGAAAAGTGGGTGAGTGCACGTATTTTTAGAAGAACATGAAGATTATGTATTTACGAAAACGACGAATTTAAATCCAATTTATGCCGAGAATATTATAGTATAATGTAAATGTTTGTCTGTTTAAGATTGAGAGCTAGGATTCTAGTTACAACGATTAATGGAGTCCTAATTACCAAAACGGAGGAAGCATATAAACAGGCAGATGAAGATAAAACCATATATAATAGGAATTCAACTAAATTATTAAGATTTAGGTGAGTGAAAGCAATAGGCATCCTGTTTTGTATCGATTCCCGTTATGATAGGATCATGAAGAATGGAAGTTCCATTAAAAATAAAGTCACTGAAACATGTATATAAGTGATTGGAAAAAGACTAATCGCTCTTTTTAGAAAACTCTAAGAGACATACATACGGAGGAAAAGTAAAAATGCAAAACCTTGAAATAACAACGCAGGAAGGCACAGTTAATTACTATGAATACGGGGATAATAGAAATCCTACAATTGTTTTCCTCGGACTTGCAGGAAATGGTTTCTATAGTTTTGCAGAGCTGGTTCCTCATCTGAAAGAGAAATTCCACTTAATTATTCTGGACAGTCCTGGCCATGGAAAAACGTCTGCCTTTTCTAAAGAAGACGACTATCTGTTTTCAAATGTTGCAACATGGATTCATCATGTAGTAGGAAAAATCGTTCAAGGCCCTTTTTACATTTTGGGTCATTCCTGGGTAGCGGATGCCGCCTTGCATTTCACTCGATTTTTTCCTGAGGATGTGTTGGGACTGATTTTGCTTGATGGAGGTTTTACTTTTCCACAAAACCAGTCAGAGATGACGTTTGATTATGCCTATTCCGGTTGGAATGATTATATGGAGAAGTCGGTGTTTCCTGATGAGAGTGAAATTTTCCAGGAATATCAGACGTATACAAACCAATGGGATTACCGCAAAGAACAGTATGTTGCTTCTCTCTTCAATAAGAGGCAAGATGGAAAATATGAACTAGTAGTCTCGAAGTTTACCGTACTAGCCATCATTAAAGCATTTTTTAAAGAACCTTTCGTAGAAGCCTATCCGTTCATCAAGGTGCCGACGCTCTTGATTCATGCAAAGCATCCAGAGAACTTGGATGTGGCAAGAGCCAAAGGCGCTCTTCAGCTAAGGAAAAACATTGAAGATATATCAATAAAAGCTGTGAAAGACTCATCCCATATGATCCATTGGGATGAACCTGAAGTAACGGCACTAATAATTGCCAATTGGTTAATTGAAAAAATAAAACTTTACTAATTTTAAAAATGTGATAAAAATACGTCGTACCCACTGTTACCTCCTTTATGAAGCAGTGGCCATTTTAAAAGAAGTTCTAGTACGGTAGGGCATACTGATGTCAAAACAACACGTTACCTAAAAAAACCAAGGATGGTACTATTGAGAAATTTCAAAGCTATTTGATGATATAGTATGATTCCTGACTAGGTTTAATTGAAACTATATGACATCAAAAACACGCCTTTCGATTTTCATCGAAAGACGTGCCTGATTGAATATATTATCCACCTACATGAATTATGTAAATGGAGACGGCGGGAATCGAACCCGCGTCCAGAAACTCCAACACTTAAGCTTCTACGCGTGTATCTTGCCTATTAGATTTCGCGCAGCATTATGCCGAGGCTTAGTCCCACTTAGGTTTTAGCCACTTCCATACTCATTTATTTGACGGTTTTATTCGCTAGGGAGTATTACATATTTACGAACTTGGTTCAAAGACCTTCTGATTATAGTATATATCATATGGTTGGAGAATGAAGAGAATCCTCAAAATAAGGACTCTCTTTTTTGAGAGATGTGATATTAAGTCAATCCCAGTATTTTTTCATGCATTATTGTTTTCTTACGAAGCACAATAATAAAAAACTGTATGATTATGTTTGCTGTTGAGGGTTAATTATATTAGACATTTAGTTCAAATTCCATTTGTGCCATCAACTCTGCTTGCTTAACCACGGTCTCCACTGCATCTTTCTGTAAATCAGGTGGATAGCCGTATTTTTTCAGCAATTTACGAACAGTCACACGCATTTTCGCTCTTGCTGATTCACGTAGATTCCAATCGATACTCATATTCTCTTTAATAGATTTTGTGAGCTCATGTGCAATGAGTTTAAGTGTATCGTCTCCTAATACTTGTTCAGCAGTTTCGTGCGATGATAGGGCATCGTAGAAAGCAATTTCTTCTTTAATTAGTCCCGCTTTCTCACCACTTTTATAAGCTTCATCCATCTCCTTAGCCAATGCAATGAGTTCCTCAATGACTTTTGATGTTTCGATAGCACGCTTATTGTATTTGTTGAGTGCCCCTTCAAGCATTTCGGAAAACTTACGTGCCTTGATTAAATTCGTTCGTTGGACCGACTTTACTTTGCCATTTAATAAGCGGTTTAACAGCTCAACAGCTAAGTTTTTATATGGCATTGCCCTTACATCTTCTAAAAACTGGTCCGATAATATTGAAATATCTGGATTATCTAAACCGAGTGATTCATAAATATCAATGACCTCTTCTGAAATGATTGATTTGGAAATCAATTGATTAATACTGGCTTCCATTTGGGCATTTGTTTTCTTCTTACTGCCATCACCAATGCTTTTTACAAGGCTGGCTTTTACCGCCTTGAAGAAACCAATTTCAGCGTTTATCTCCTGTGCTTCCTCTGTAGTTGCACATAATGCAAATGCCTTTGATAGTTCAGTTACGGTGTTAATAAATCGACGTTTTTCATCCTCACCAAGACCTAGAACAAAATCCATTGTGGAAATAATAGCATTCATTCTCTTCGTTGATTTCTCAGACAAATAGCCACTGTAATCATGCCCATATAACATTTCGGTGAGCACTTCATATTTTTCTAACAGTATGTCTACAACAATCGATGTATCTATACCCGCTGTATCTTTATCGCTCTCTGTATACTGATGTAATGCTTCTTTTAAGCTCTCTGCAATCCCAATGTAGTCTACGATTAATCCACCAGGTTTGTCTTTGAACACACGGTTCACACGAGCAATCGCTTGCATCAAATTATGCCCTTTCATCGGCTTATCGATATACATTGTATTCATTGCAGGGACATCAAAACCTGTCAGCCACATATCACGCACGATAACAATTTTTAAAGAGTCATCATTATCTTTCATACGCTTAGATAAATATTCACGTCGCTTTTTATTACCAATGAATGGTTGCCAATCTGACGGGTCACTAGATGCCCCTGTCATTACGATTTTTATGATACCTTTATCGTCATCATCCGAGTGCCAATGTGGACGCAACTTCTTGATTTCCTTGTATAAATCAATTGCAATACGACGTGACATCACGACAACCATCGACTTTCCGAACATCGCATCTTGTCGTTCTTCATAATGCTTCACTATGTCATCGGCTAAACGACTGACCCTTGATTCCGCCCCAGCAACTGCCTCTAAACGAGACCATTTCGACTTCATCTTCTCTTTCACTGTTTGCTCTTGGTCTTCCGTTATTTCCTCGTACTCATCATCAATACGTAAGTCACTAGGTAAATCGAGCGGAATGATACGACTTTCATAAAATATTTTAACGGTTGAACCATCTTCTACTGCTTGTGTCATATCATAAATATCAATGTAATCACCAAATACAGCTGGCGTGTTTTTATCCGTTGCTTCAACAGGTGTTCCCGTAAACCCAACAAATGAAGCATTTGGCAATGCATCACGAACATATTTCGCAAACCCGTACTTCGTTTCTACATCATTTCCACGAATTGTTGCTCCAAATCCATATTGTGAACGGTGAGCTTCATCCACCATTACTATTACATTGGTACGGCTTGTTAAACAAGGCATTAAACCTGTTTCTTCATCTGGAGAAAACTTCTGCAATGTAGTAAAAATAATACCACCAGACTCAACAGATAGTAGCTGTCTCAACTCATCTCGGCTATTTGCTTGATTCGGTGTTTGACGTAAAATACCATCTGAAATCGAAAATGTATTAAAAAGCTGGTCATCTAAATCGTTGCGGTCTGTTAAAACGACAATCGTTGGATTATTCATTGACTGAATAAGCTTACCTGCATAAAACACCATCGACAAGCTCTTGCCGGAACCTTGGGTATGCCATACAACACCAATTTTATGGTCTCCTTGTACAGCGACCTTCGCTTTTTCCACGGCTTTATTCACTGCATGAAATTGATGATACGCCGCTAAAATCTTATACGTATTCTCTCCATCGGTTTGAAACAAAATAAAGTTACGTAAAATGTCCATGAACCGCTTTGGCTCTAACATTCCTTTTAACAATACTTCTAATTGTGATAAAGACGTAGGAGCCAATTCTAAGCCATCAATTGTTCGCCACTTCATGAAACGTTCTTCATTGGCTGTTAATGAACCAACGCGAGCATTAACCCCATCACTCGTGATTAAAAAGGCATTATATCGGAACAAAGAAGGAATGGTTTGCTTATACGTTTGAAGCTGATTATAGCCTTCTGAAATGCCTGTTGCCTCATTTGTTGCATTTTTTAGTTCAATGACTACTAATGGTAATCCATTCACAAAAACAAGAATATCAGGACGCTTATTTTGATTTCCTTCTATAATAGTAAACTGATTAACTGCCACAAAATCATTATTGTGTGAATTTTCAAAATCATAAAGCCAAACTTTGACCGTTGGATTGTGACCATCTGTACCTTGCAGCTCAATATCCAATCCGTCAGTCACCATCTTATGAAACTTTTCATTATTCACAACTAAACTTGGTGATTCATTAGCTTCAACTTTTTGTACTGCTATATTAATTGCTTCAAGAGGTACTTGTGGGTTAATACGACAAAGTGAATAACGTAAACGCTCCGTTAACACCACATCTTGATAGCTGTCACGCTCAGGGCTATACCCTTCATGTGCAATATCAGGTCCAGCCAAGATGGAATAATCCATCTCTGCTAACCATTCAAGCGTCGCTTCCTCTAAATCTGACTCCAAATATTTAAACATATCAATCCACCATACTTTCGTCTGGGATATCGATTTCTCCAGAGAGGAGTTTTGGGATAAGAGTATCACGAATTTGCATCAAATTTTTATTTTGTTGCTGACTAGCCCAAACCCAATTATTTTGAGTTTCAATAATATTAGTTAACTCTTTTAATTCTTTTTCCTTAGGTAATAGAATTTTAATTGATAAAATATCATTTGGCTTAATAGATGGGTATGTACTCGTACTTTGTTCAGCTACGGCTTGTAGATTTCTTTCAATATCTTCTTGGGTAAGCCATAAATAAATCAAATCATTTGAATACTTACCTTTACTACCTAGGACTACAAAACCCGTTGATGCTACCATGTTTTCAAGTGGCTCTTTTATTATTCCATGATGTTGTTGATTAGGTCTAACTGTAGAATATACAATATCATTCGGTTGTATTTTTCTTTTTGCCCTACTTGGAATTTTATCATTTTCAATATTTAGGTTTTGTATATTATCAATACAATTTCTAGTTATATTACCTGTATCAAGATAGTTCAAATGTGACCACTTATCTTGCTTTGATAAAGTTTTCTTATTGGACGCGCACATTTCTCCTATTGTAACTAATTTCCACCCCTCAGGTATCTCCCCTAACTCACTCTCCACCATCTTGCCACCACTTGATTTATAAGGTAGCCCTTCCTCATTCGGAAATTCAAAATCAATAAACCACAATTTGAACAGTGTTTGAGATATTTCTTCAAGTAATTCAATTATCTTTAAATTAGATTGATTTTTTTCATCAAGTTTTCTTAATAAATATCCGATTTTTCTTTGTTTATCTTCAGATAAAACTTTTATTGAAATAGAGTTTAGAATTGATTGGTTAACTAAAGGTTGAGCTGAACCGGAAGCTAATTCGTTCAATCTTAATGATTTTAAAATATAATAAAGATAGTATGAATCCACATTTTCATTGGGCACAACACCAATAGTATTATCAGAAATCCATGCTGAATTATCTAGATAATGTACCGAACCACAATTTGCTCCAACCCTACCAATAACAATAGACTCTTTAGTTAATATGTAATCATCACTGTAGCCAATTAAACCATTGGCACCAAATAATTCATATTTACCCGACTTTTTCTTAACTGTTTTTTTCCCGTTTTTCAATAATGCAAGGTCTTTTAGCGTTGCTTTAAAACTCATACCCAATCCCCCCTAAAACTTGGCGGATTTGTTCTTCTAGCTCTTTTGATTTCGAAAATTGTTCGGAAAGTTCTGTTGTTAGTCGTATCATTCTCTCTTCTAATGGCTCGATATCTTTTTCTACTTCTCCCAATCCAACATAGCGACCAGGCGTTAATATATAGTCATTATTACGAACTTCTTCTAAAGATGCCGCCTTACAGAAACCTTGTATATCTTCATATGTTTCATCTGAAGTACCACGCCATGTATGAAATGCTTTTGTAATCTTTTCAATATCAGCATCCGCGAATTCTTTATGCGTACGGTCAGCCATAAAACCAAGTTTACGTGCATCAATAAATAGAATTTCACCATTACGAGAGCGTTTACCTGTTTTTGATTTATTTTTTGATACGAACCAAATACAAACAGGAATTTGTGTTGAGTAGAAAAATTGCCCCGGAAGCGTCACTATACACTCTACCAACTCATTTTCAATTAAGTTTTTACGGATTTCCCCCTCACCTGATGTATTAGATGACATCGAACCGTTTGCTAAAACAAAACCTGCTGTACCTGCCGGTGCAAGTTTTGAAACCATATGCTGAATCCATGCATAGTTCGCATTACTAGTTGGTGGTGTACCATATTGCCAACGTACATCTCCAGATAACTTATCTCCACCCCAATCTTTGATATTAAAAGGTGGATTTGCCATGATAAAGTCTGCTTTTAATCCTTTATGTAAATCACTATGAAATGTATCTGCATTATGAGTCCCAATATTGCTATCAATCCCACGAATCGCTAAATTCATTTTACATAGCTTCCATGTTGTCGGATTTGATTCTTGTCCATAAACAGCAATATCTCCAAGCTTTCCTTGATGTTCTTCCACAAATTTCTCACTTTGTACGAACATTCCACCTGAACCACAACAAGGGTCATAAATACGCCCTTTATATGGTTCAAGCATCTCGACTAATAAACTCACAACAGACGACGGCGTATAGAATTCCCCACCATTCTTCCCTTCAGCACTTGCAAATTTGCTTAAAAAATACTCATAAACTCTGCCTAATATATCTTTTGAACGACTATCTTCATCTCCAACTTTAAAAGAAAATAAATCAATCGTTTCACCAAGACGCACTTTATCTAATGCTTGACGTGCATAATCTTTTGGTAGAACCCCTTGCAACGATGGATTTTCCTTTTCAATCGCAATCATTGCTTTATCAATCAATTGCCCAATATCTGGTTTTTTTGCATTATCTTTTATATATGACCAACGAGCTTCTTTTGGAACCCAGAAAATATTTTCCGCTAAATATTCATCTGCATCTTCGGAGTCTGACCATTCGTCTGCCTCTAACTCAGCATGTTTCTCCTCAAAAGAATCTGAGACATATTTTAAAAACAGTAATCCTAATACTACATTTTTATATTCACCTGAATCCATCGACCCACGTAGCTTATCTGCCATACTCCATAATTTTTCTTCAAATCCTAAATTTGCTGTTGCCATCAATTAAACCTCCAAAAATTATACATTACAAGTTAATTATAGTATTAAAACGAATCACTAAACAGATGCAATACACTTCTTTTATGTGCATTTTCCGAAAACCATGAACAAAGTATGAGCATAACACGTTTTTCAGACAAAACAAAAAGAGAAAAACCTTTATTGTTAGGTGAGAATTACATCATGCAGCCCATGACTTTGCTGATGCATTTACTCAGGAATATCTGCCACTACCGCTTCAGTAGTAAAGAACAGTGCTGCTACAGATGTTACGAACGTACGTTATCACTGGGTTTTAATCCTATAGACTACTTCTTGTATTCACCTATCTAAATTATTGCATTAATAAAATCAATATATTATTAGGTTTATTCAAAAACAATCAACTTCTACGAAATTCTTCGAATCGCATGGACTGTATGAAGTATTGTGTGAGTTGACCTACTATGTATCGTACACATAGAAAGAGCCTACAAAAATGTGGAAATATAGCCCCCTCATACCTTTAATATGGAACATGTCCCCCTAATGCAATATCAAGAGATATATATCCCCGAATCCATTAATAACCTATGGTGCATCAAGGCTTCATTTAATATACTATCAACCTCGCTGAGTCTATAATATGGTATCCTTAATAATTTAATATCGTTGTCCATACAGAATTTATCCTTTACCTTATCACGAATTTGAAGTTCATTATATGCCTTTTCTCCGCCAAATGATTCAATAGGTTTAAAGTGCTGTTCTCCATCATACTCAATTAACACTGATAACTCACCATTCTTTAATACCCCAAAGTCAAATGGAAGTACTCTGTTGAGTCTACATTCATTAATTCTATACTGAGAGATAAAGCTAATATTATTAGACTCTAAGAATCTTCTTATAGCTGTCTCTCCCTTGCTCTCGTTGCATTTTGGGCATCGTCTTCCAGTGCTGACGAATTTGTGTGGAGTTGTCTTCCAAACGTGACCACAAGTCTCATGTCTCATCTTAATTTTATTATGAGCACCCTTGTATTGTTCCACAGGAGTATACTCATCTCCTACTAACATCGCAATGTTTTCAATGAATTGCTCATGAGTTTTCATTTGAGATAGCGTAGAGCAGAATTTGCAATTCCTTGTCAATATTGCTATTGGAGACTTTACAAACTCATTCCCACATATATTATGTCTCACAAGAATACCTTTTTTGCTGCCTGTATATTCTCCTATTACAGTATAATTATCTCCAAATAATATACGCAACTGTTCTTTAAAGTCATCCGCTGTCTTCATTCTACTTTCTGCACTTTGTATTCGCATGCATCTAGGACACCTTGTATGCTCTTTACCTGTAAACTTCATAGGGGCAACTGGAAACTCATCTCCACAAGTATTGTGTCTCATCATAATCTTTTCAATTGAATTAATATATAGTCCTAAGACCTCGTACTCATTCCCAACTAATTCAAAAACTTCATCTACAAACTGCTCATGAGTCTTTAACATGTTACCTGCACACTTTGGACATCTATGACCACTTAAGAAACCCGAAGGTATCGATTCCCATTCATGACTACATACATTATGTCTAGTAAGAACAGTCTCATTTGTAACCCTGAAATCTCCCAGAACAGTATATTCATCTCCTACTAACTCGTGAATCTCTTCTCTATACATTTTTGGAGTTCTTTGAATTCCTCTTTGACATTTAGGACATCTTTTACCACTTTTAAAATTTGATGGACTAACAGGATACTCAAAGCCACATTCATTATGCTTCATCAATATGTGTTCATGATTACTTAAGTACTCACCTAAGACTGAGTATTCACTTCCTACTATATCAAGCACATCATCTATGTATTTCTCTGTCGTGTGTCGTTGTTTATCTGCAGATTCTTTGTTGGAACATAACTTACATCGTTGACCAGTTAAGAAGTTGCTCGGTTGCATTTCAAATACTCTTCCACACTCATTATGCTTAAACTCAATCTTCTTCTTGCTTGTAGTGTAGTTCCCTAATACGGAGAATTCATCTCCAACTTTTTCAAAGACCTCTCCCACAAACTGTTCATGAGACTTTGTCTGTTTTCTCTTTCCCTCCGCTCGTGAGCAATCTATGCATCTTCTGCCCCCCAAAACTTATTGGGAGAAACCTGATACTCAAGACCACATTCATTATGCCTCATTAATAACTTTTCACCTGTATTTATGTAATCACCAATAACTGTATATTCGTTGCCAACTTTATTAAAAACTTCTCCCACAAATTGTTCTTGTGTTTTCTTTCGCACCATATTTTCCCCTACTTACTTAATATTTTTCTGTAAAAGTAATTTCTTAACCTTGGCTATTTGCTTCTTGTTCATTTTTTCTGCGGATAAGGGTTCTCTTAGTGATACCTGTCATCCCTTCGACTTCCTTGTATGTATGAGTCTCAAGCAGTTGCAAAGCGTGTTGCACTTGTTGTTTTGTATGCTTTCTTGGTCTACCTTCCTTAAAATCATCACGTTGCCTAGCGAGAGCCTTGCCTTCTTGAGTACGTTCAACAATTAGGTTTCGCTCCATCTGAGCCACTGCTAATAGAGTAGTTAAGAAGAAGTGTCCCATGGTTGTATCTTCTAGCAATCCTACATTAAGCACATGAACCTTTACCCCCTTCTCGAACAGCTTCTCAATAACTTCTATACCTTCTTTAGTGTTACGAGCCAATCGATCCAGTTTTGTTACTACCAATGTATCCCCCTCTTGAAGTTCTCGGAGCAGTAAGCTGAATACTGGTCTATCTGTTTTCATGCCAGTGAATTTCTCTTCACGGATAATCTCGCATTTCTCTGAGTGTAACGCCTGTTTTTGAACCGCTAGTTCTTGTGCTACTGTACTCACTCGTGCATATCCATATTTCATCTTTAATCCTCCATTTTTGCTGCCCATTTATGTCACTATGTTTTGTCACCTGTCAACACCTTGATATTACTACATTGCAAAAGGGGTGTCAATACTATTAAGTTTTGTCACTCTCTCTATTAAACTGAGTGTATATATTTAAATGCTAAAAGGACTACGTTTATCAACTTAGTCCTTTTAGCATTTAAATTCAATTATTTCTTTAACTCAGCTGCTTTTTTCTTATTGCTTATCTCTGTATCAGAGTAGGCTATGAATTTTAGTCCATCCTTTGAAGTTTGGATTTAGGGTGTTTTTCTAATTTCTGTTACATTGGTTGTATTGAGAACATCCAACCATATTGATATATTTGTATTTTTTCTTTTGTTAGCTGCTTCACTACTTCAGCTTCGAAATGAGGTAAGATTCCTTTACATACAATAATACCTTTAACATCTTTGATATTCTCTTCATCTTCATATCTCTTTATGTATCCCTTAATTTGCTTAAGAACTTCTGGACCTATCTCATTCTTTTTAATTTCCACAATATAAATTTGTTGAGTCTTAACATTCTTGACTAATAGGTCTAACCTTTTACCATCTATTAATTGATGTTGTCTGCCGAGAAAAATAAGGTCTTTATCTAATACACTAGGGTTATTAGCAAGAAATTGTTCAATGTCAGCTTCACTAAGTTGTCTAATTTCATCACTAGAAAGTTGCTTTTGCCTTAGATAACTCTGATTATGTAAATCATTCACTTTTTGTAGTAACAATTTAATCTGCACATCGGTTAACGCAGACCAATTTCTAAACTTTGACGAAAGCGCTCCTAGTTCAGTCTGATTAGGAGAGGGGGTAAAGAGAATAGATAATTCTCCCAGTACTGCCCTGTTAATTTCCAGCGGTGTATGTAGTACCACAGATTTAATTGGATTTCCAAAAACAATAACTTCATTGTCTTGAATTTTAGTGCTAATCAAGTGAGGGTTTCGGTATTTCATCATTATTATTTTATCTGCTCTTGCCTTTTGAATATCCATTACTTCTTCCACTTCATAAAAAGCAGTAATGAACCGTTTATTTTTTATGCTAGTATGAAAAAATAGATAATCTCCTTTGAAAACCTTATTTTTCAAAGTATACCCCCTGCCCCCTTTATCCCCATAAGTATATTCAGAAAATAATGGGTCTTCTTCGCCATCGTTCCTCTTCGGGTCTAAATATGGAATAAGATAACTAGTCAAAATATTCAACCTCCCATTGTATCTATCCTTACTCTTCTTTTCAATCGCTAAAGGACAATCTTAAGCAATCAATCTAAAAGACCATCTAAAACACCACTACAAGCAATCTGAGCGTCTGTGGGCGGTGTTCTCTATGTTATCTTATCCTAATCTGATGTCCCTGGATAATTACTTCGCAGCCTTTAATGATTTCCTGCAAGCACTACACCTTGTTCCATCTTTAGAATGATGTCTTTTGAAAAAAGGTAAATCTAAACATTTTGTCGAATAATAAATACAGAGTGATTTACTAAGGGGAAATCAAATGATTGAAATAAATAATCCATATAGTCGTAGACGGTTTACATTAAAAGAGAAATTCCAAAGAAAATTCACTGATTTGGCTGTTCCTTTAATTAAGAAGATTCCTCTAATGGAGGATTGGAACGATAAACCTAAATATGTTCCCCAGTTTTTGAGTCAACTGAGACAAAGTGCTGAATACTGGAACAGAGACAAATGGACAAACTCTAAACCAACAAACGTTGACGTAGACTTATTATCTTTATATGTTTCAGAATATATTCCTATTGAGAATGTGGATAAATTAAATAAAGGCTTAAAGAAAGTATATAAAGTATTTGCACCAAAGAGGTTTAACACAAATGATATTTCTCGTATTGATGACTTTTGCAATGAAGTTAAGCAAAGTATTCATGGGGGAAGTTGGAGTAACTTTGGTTTTCTTGAAGTGGGAGAAGAATCCGATTTATCTGGATTTGCAAAGCAATTACAAGTTCACGGCACTCATGTTTCTTCTTCTTCGATTATTTTACAATTTATCATCACTCCCTCTGACAATTTTGTTAGCGAATATAAAAAACTTGTTGAGAGTAACGTGGAAGATGAGACAGTTTTAACTCCTTCATTTAAAAGATTTTTTTCCTTTTGGGGTTCAAGAACAAATCCAGGTTCAAGAGTTAAAGAACGACTTATAGAGGACTTATTGTTGGAGTTAAAATGGAGAACCTTAATAGAAATGAGTAAATATTTTGATATGTACTTCACAAGTAATAAATTAGTTCCTCCAAGCATTGAAGTATACAAGGTAAAACAGACTTCTTGTAAATTCAAATATGAGGAAAATGAGCAAAGAAATCAATTTTGGGAATCAATCGGATTAATCGATTTTCATTTCCATGAAATATCAAAAGATGGATATTGGCAATTGTTTTCAAGTGAGAGAAACCAACATCTAGATAGTTCTGTCAAAATCACGTGTAATTCTGAAATACCAAGAGAAGCAATGTTTCATTCTCTCGATTTTCAAATGGTTTATTACGTACAGGGTTTTTCCATGAACTTGCTGCCAATATTAGTAATGAGAAATTATGTAATAGACTTGAGTAAACAAATTTCAATTCGTCAAAAGGACACCTTCACCTCTATAAAAAAAGCAAAACCGAAATATCAAAAGTTGATAAACATTAGATATGAGTTGGAACAAAACATACATATCCTTAAGCGCTTCAAAAATGAAATGGGTGAAAGTGAATTTGGACGACTTAAGAAGAAAATTATGAATAGCATAAGTGATTTTGAACCATCTAGACCAAATTTTTCAGATAAATTGTGGGCTGAAATCATTGTAGATAATACAATTTTCTTAATAGATAAAACATATAACCACTCCCAAAACTTCGCGAAAATTATAGATGATACTGTAAGACTACTTGAGATAAAAACAAATAATTCTTTACGTAAAAGAACATTTTGGTTAACAATAGTTACTGTAATTTTATCTTTAGTTGCAACCTTATTCGCAGGTTATTCATTATACTTCCAACTAAGTATAGAAAGTCAAAATTTAATAATCGGAATATTTTATTCAATAAAAAATTTATTCGGTGTGTTATGACTTGGAGGGAAAGTATATTTATTGTTTGCACTCCTGACGACCAGTTAACTACCCGTTAACTTCTGGTACAGTGTTTAAATACATTCCTTGACAATAACAAGAGCCAAATTCGAAGTACTAGTTAAAGTTATAATGGTTCAATAACAATTCATGAATGATACATTTTGTTGTAGCAGACAAAATAAAAGAAGGGTTTTATTAGTATGTGGAACGATATTATCAATTACGTCCCACATCCAATCACCCGCTCCAATATACGAAAAGGGAGAGCCTCAATTAAGAGACCCTCCTCAGAGTGTTACTTACTCTACTCCTACAACTGGCTTAATATCTTCTAACTTATAATATGTTTCTGTTTCTCGTATTGCCTCAGAAGTAATCAACTTTTTATGGTTGTATCTGCCATAGAAGTTCTTATTCTTCTTAGCATGAACCTTGATTGTAATGCAAAATAACACTTTAGCTTCATGCAAATATCTTACATATTTCATAACTGTTCGTCTATCTAGTCCTGTAATTTTTGCGAGTAACTCAATAGTTGCCCACACAGACTTATGCTCCATGCTCGAATTATGATAGTAAAACAAGTGTGATACGATCGCCATGTAAACTATGAATAACTTTGACTTATGTTTCGATTGCATTGTTACTATCTTTTCAATATCAGTTTCAAATACCTTTACAAAGCTATTTTCGTTCATTTCAGAGGGTTTGATAAAATAAGTCTGAGCGGGCTTTAGGTTTGTTGCAATGTATATCTTGGCTCTGTCTGTGTAAACAGTAATGTATTTCATAGCATGTAATCGAATGATGCTCTCTCTTACCTTCTGACTAGCTTCTTTATTCTTGAAATTAATGCCCATTATATTCATCAAATCATTGATGTTAGTTATAGCTGTTTTAGTAAAGTTATTAGCCAATGACTTAATGATTGCTAAATGGCATATATCTAGGTCTCTGCCTTCGTAAAAATACTCATTCAATAGGCTTTTGGGAAACATGATAAATGATTCTTTACTTTCTTCGATTATTGATTTTGGTAGTTCTGACTCTGACACAATATATTATCCTTTTCTTTCAGCAAAATGATAGCACTATGCTAACCATGACTTGCTGAGGGTCATGTATCCACCACACTCCTTTCTATTTATTTGATATTTACAGGTTCATGTAAAGGTGCGGGAGAGGAAGCATTGCGCCCGACCCCGCTCCTATTTATATCTTCTTAATCTTCTTCTTTCTTCTTCTTTCTTCTCTCTTCTTACAGTATCGTTTCCCACCCTTTTTTAGGGGAGTATGTGAACACAATCTCCTTTAATTTAAGGGGGGTTATGTTTAACCTCTAGAACTGACCCCCTTATTTTAGGGGAGTTCGTGTTTTTGGGTTTCTCGGAACTAATTATTCTTTCATGCTCAAAACCTACTATTGAAGCAATACACTAACATGCCTTCTATCCAGTAACATCAATCGGTTGAGCATGATTTTGTTGATTATTACATTTTCATCACAAATAATTTATGCTGTTTTCTTTTTCCTTGGATTTAGAGTTTTCTTAATTTGACTCGTTTTGCAATAGTTTGATAAATGTTATTGCTTATTTGCAAGTGCCTCATCAAGCCGTTTATAGGATACTTTCCCCCGCCATTTACGGAACAGATATTCTCTCATCTCAATGAATGTTACTTCTCGGTTGGCTTTTAATACAACTTGTCCAATTACTTTTTGAATTGAATGGTTTTGATATCTTGGATTCTCTTCGATATTGAACAGCGGTATCCAGTCTTGTATGAAACTTGCTTCTTTTTCCTTAAGATGCCGCTTTCGTTCCTTCTTATCCATAACATGAGTATCAATTGGTTGAAATGCTACCATGATACTATCTGATTCAGACTCAATTAACTCTAATATGTTTGGATTATTGTATCCCTCTCGTTTATCTTTTTGATACTGCATCATCCTCCTGTATAGGTCGGTTGCTTCACCTACATATAGCAGTTCCTTCGGATTATGTGAACGATACCAAAAGTACAACCCGCTTTCCTTTGTTAGTTGTGATTGATATTTTTCGATTTCATTCCAATTACATTTGATTATATCCATTTTAATTTTAGACAATCTAAGTTCCCGCTTTCGTTATGGATTAACATAACGATAGCCGCCTTAAGCTGATTCCCCTGTTTTAGCTTGGGTCTTCATTGACTAGTTATTAATAGTATTTCTCTAGTTTCTCCTAAGTTTTAACCCTCCTTTGCTATTGAATTACTAATTTGATTTGTCTTAGCCGCTCCTTAGAAAACACAAAAAAGGAGTGAACCCCACACAACCCAACCTCGTAAGAATGCACACTTGTCCCTGTCCAATATAGGCATGAATTAGCCTAACTCTATGAATACTAGTACTTCATAGGTGTTCAGAATATAAGTGTGCCTCTAATGAGGCGGTTGCATGTAGGTTCACTCCTAATATAGTTTATTTGTTTGATGATATATTGATTTTTAATAGTTATGTATACCATTGTAATACTATTAACTTTGTAATGCAATAGAAATTGATAAATTACATTTATTTACCATATTTGAATGTTCTCCTGTTCTGCCTCCATGTATGCGTATAACGGAGATGTATCGAGATTAGATTATAAACACTGGGAATTGGTGTCTTATACTAACAATAATGCAGTATAATATCCGTCTCGTATCGATATTTTTTACAGCGTGTTGGTGTGGATTGATGTGCTACCTAACTAGTATCGATAAATATAACGACAAAAACGGTATTGACACTTTAACCAACAGGTCACAAGGTCTACTTTCAAGTATTTATTGTTGCTTATTGCTGTTGTTAAAGAAAAATTAACATAGTGTTTGAAACTAGTTGCTAGTATCACACCGATTCTAGCTTGAAAGTATTTCTTAGGATGTTTTCTATATCTTTTTGGTCAAGGTAACTTATTCTAACCAAGTTTATATTATTCTTAGCAGTATATTCGTCCTTAACCTTATCATGATACTGCTGAGTTTCTAGGTCATGTTCTTCGTGTATCTGTTTATCATGGAATTCTCCATCATACTCAAGTAGAAGTTTAAGATTTCCATCTTCGTTATATATTGCAAAATCAAACCTAAGTTCCTTACCTTTAACACCTAATAAGTCGTCAAATGTGTATTCCCTTTCAAACGATATTTTATATGTTTGTAAAAATATTCGTATTCGTCTAGCGCCTTTACTTTCATTACATAAAGGACATCTCTGTCCATTGAGGAAATTATTGGGCTTAATATACCATGTATGGTTATTACATGAATCGTTAATGTGTCCAATTTCAACTTTAGTGTGGTTGTTAGAATAGCTACTACTTAATACTCTATATTCCTCACCTGTTAATCTAAAAACTTCTTCTTTAAATTTTTCTAAGCTTTTTCTTTTATCATTGGCTCTCTTCCTATAAGAACATTTCGGACAGCGCCTATTAAGTAGAAACTTGTGAGGCGTAACAGGATATTCATAACCACATGATTCATTATTGTGTCTCATTTTCACCTTATTTCCTGTTCCGTTGTAACTACTTAAAACTGTATACTCGTTACGAACAAGATGAAATACTTCTTCGATAAATTGTTCATGAGTTTTTGTTGTTTTTTCGTGACTTCGTTTATATCTACATTTTGTACATCTCCGTCCATTTAGAAAATGTGCTGGAGTCATTAGAAATCCCTCAGAGAATCCTTCTGGGCAAGTCTCATCATTATGCTTGAATCTAATTCTTGTATGAGAGTCAATAAACTGTTCAATTACTATGTATTCATTTCCAGTTAAATCAAGTACCTGCTGAACAAACTCTTTATGAGTCTTTTTTTTAGTCATAATTACCTCCAATTACTTATCCGTATCTTTAAATCATATTACTATTATAATATTTTCTAGTCAATTACTTTTCGGAAGATTCTGTGTATTCGTAACACAGTAATACACTGGACCTTAGATAATAAAATTAGGATTAATACTAATCATTTTCTAACAAAATCAATCTTACTTGAAATACTTTTTACCTAATTTAGCAAGTAAAAAAGAGCAGCCTCATAGCTACTCTTTTAATCCTTCTTGATATATTTTTCTCATTATAGTCCAAAATCCACGTTCTCTGATTCGTTTCGTAGCAGTGCCTCTCGTATTCATTAATAACACCTCAGACTCTTCCCAAGAGTTATCAGTTATTACAACCAACCATTTTCCATCCAAACATTCACCAAGGTAGGCACGAATAAACCCGAATGAGTTGTTTTCTTCTTTTTGAGCACTTGACCATACTTTATTGACCTTGTATTTGTTCATTAATTCACTTGAAATCACATAGAGCACCTCTTCTTCTTACAATACTATATTATTTGGAAGTACAGAATAAAGAAACCCCATAAACAACTTGAATTTATGAGGTAAGTATAGTGCTTTTCTATTCTAACCGATACTATTCTCAAATTTAGGATTGTAAACGGTCATCTCCATTTTTTCTCCTGTTGCTGTTACTATTGTGACATTGCAATAAGAATTGTCCTTAAATAATTCGTTCATTTTTTCGAATTTATCTGATTGAATTGGAAGTTCACTACTAAAGGTTGCCATTATATTCTTCTTCATTTGCATCTTACAAAAAGTCCCTTAAACTAGTAGCCACTTCTTCAATATCTAAATCTAAATATTGCGTTGTTACGGCTAAATCTGAGTGACCTAGTGCCTTTGAGATAAGTGCAATGCTTGCACCCTTGTCTAATAGGCTCTTAGCGTATCCTCTGCGTATAGCGTGTGCGTTGATATTCTCAAAGCCGTAACGCTTGGCATATTTGCATAACTGTTTTGTTATAGCATTACTAGATGATTTACTATCGTTAATTTGCAAGCCGTTCTGAGTGATGAAGATATTCGTGTTATCAGTATTATAGTAATCACGAATTTTATCGTTTTGCTTAATCAATACTTTATACAGGTCTGCTAGTTCTTGGTCTATAGGTAGCTTTAAAAATTTATGATTCTTTAAAATCGAGCCGTCTAAGTTGAAGCATAGGTTTTGGAAGTCAATGTGTCTCTCCTTCAACTCACCTACTGTTCGAATACGAATACCTGTCTTGTACATTGTCAGAATCGCTACAGTGTCCCGAAAGCCGATAAACGTGTTCTTGTCTATGAGTGATAGTAAAGCTTCAATATCGCTTTCCTTAGCACCTTTTTTAACTTCCTTATCAATCTTGATGTGAATGCTACTCCAGAACTTTTGTTTAATCCAACCGTTGTTATGGAACTTACTTAATACAGCCTTAATGGATTTCAAACGTATTAGCTTAGTTTGATTAGAAACATCTATTGAATCTAAGTAATTGTAAATACTGTCTGTTTTAATATCCTCTACATATTCCAGTTTATTAAACTTTATAAACTGATTAATAATATAGTCGTAGCTTTCAATTGTTCTGATTCGGTTTCCTGCGATTCGCATTTGCTGATAAATGGTTTCTAATGCTTGTGGAATAGGTGTCCCGCTTCTTTTTATTTCTTTTGTTTTTGTAGCAATGTTAACTTCTTCTGTTTGAATGGAAAAAATACCATGTTTTCTGCCCATACAAAAAACCTCCTAATTTTAATAAATTAGAAGGTCAATTGTCGCAAATTCGTTAGGGTGTTTATTAGGGAGTTTCCTCCCTAGTTCAACTCCCGTTCAAACTCCCTAGTGTAACAAACCATTGATATGACTGTGTTTAGCAGCCATTTTTCAATGGAGACGGCGGGAATCGAACCCGCGTCCAGAAACTCCAACACTTAAGCTTCTACGCGTGTATCTTGCCTATTAGATTTCGCGCAGCATTATGCCGACAAGCGGGCGTCTTGTGCGCTAACTTGAAAATCTCTTACCGGCGGCTCAAGTTGCACCGACGATCGTATCCCACTAAGAGTGAGCTCGTACATGACCACATGGGTGATGGCCAAGACAAGCAACATCGTCAGCTTACGCTGCGAATGCTAGGTTTTGGTTTTTGCCAGTTATTATAAAGTGCCGTTGATACGGAGCCGAGCCCTCCGACGCGCAACTTAAGCTCAGACTATCCCTGTCGAATCCGTAACGTCCCCTTAATAAAGGATGATCAAAAAGGCATACTCAAAAAATGGCTATCGCTAATTTTTGTTCCTTCTTGAACTCTTAATGGAAGTTCGGTGAACTACATGTTTATCTGGCAAAGTAGTAATTCTATTATAAGACAAAATTGGTCAAACTTCAAGTATAATTATTCTTGATTTCGAGATTTAAATGCTCTTTCGATATCACGTTTAGCTTCTTTTTTCTTTAAATCATCACGTTTGTCGTAAGTCTTTTTCCCTTTACCCAATCCAATTAACACTTTGGCAAAGCCATCTTTTAAATACATTTTAATTGGAATGATTGAAAATCCATCTCTTTTTGATAAGCCGATTAACTCATTAATTTGTTTTTTATGAAGTAATAGTTTCCTAGAACGTAAAGGTTCATGATTAAATCGGTTTCCTTGTTCATATGGACTAATATGCATATTTGAAATCCATGCTTCATTGTTCCGAATTCGAACAAACGCATCTTTTAATTGAACTTTACTTTTTCTAATGGATTTTATCTCGGTACCTTGCAATACGATACCCGCTTCAATCGTGTCTTCAATAAAGAAGTCATGATTAGCTTTTTTATTTTGTGCTACAACTTTCCCTTGTCCTTTTGCCATATGACTACACCTCTCTGTTCAAGAGAGAGCGGCTATTAACCGCTCAATTTTTTTACTTTTTCTTTCGTTTACGACCTTGTTGCTTCTTTTTAGCAACACCTTCATAATATTTTTTCTTTTGTTTTACTTCTTTTTTCTCTCCAGGTTTTGAACCCTTAGAAGAACTTCTTCCTGATCCTTCTTTTCGTTGAGCATGTATTACTTTTGGTGTTTCTTTACGTGTACGTTGGATTGCCTTATTCATCCCAACAATTTCAAAATCAATAGCTGACTCTTCTGGTTTTACAGAAGTAACACGAATTGTTACTTCGTCACCGATGCGGAACTGTTTACCAGAACGTTCACCCAGCATCATCATTTGACGATCATCAAATCGGTAATAGTCATCTGTCATATTACTGACATGAACTAGTCCTTCAATTGTATTCTCTAGTTCAATAAACATACCAAAGTTTGTAACCGAGCTTATAATACCTTCGAATTCTTCACCAATTTTGTCCACCATATATTGTGCTTTTTTTAATGATTCTGTATCGCGTTCTGCATCGACTGTCCGTCGTTCACGTGATGATGTATGATCCGCAATCTCATTCATCACAGCCTCCCAATGGGCAATCGTTGGTTTGGATACATCTCCGTTCACTAAATAGGTCCGTATTAATCGATGAACGATTAAATCTGGATATCTCCGAATAGGTGAAGTGAAATGTGTATAGTAGTCTGTTGATAAACCAAAATGTCCCAGGCTTTCCGAATAATATTTAGCTTGTTGCATAGAGCGTAACATCATTGTTGAGATAACCGGTTCTTCAGGCATCCCTTTAATTGATTCTACGATGTCTTGTAATGCACCAGGATGAATTTCATTACCAGATCCTTTTACGACAATTCCGAAATTTGTTAAGAATCCAAAGAATTTCTGAAGTTTCTCAGGTTTTGGATCTTCATGAATACGGTAAATGAAAGGCACTTCCATCCAATGGAAATGTTCTGCCACTGTTTCATTAGCAGCTAACATGAACTCCTCAATCAATCGTTCAGCTACAGTTCGTTCTCGAATGACAACATCTGTTGGCCAACCTTCCTCGTTTACAAGAATTTTTGATTCTTTAAAATCAAAATCAATTGCTCCACGAGTAGCACGTTTTTCACGTAAAACAGCAGCTAGCTCCACCATTAGATCAAACATTGGAACTAAATCTCTGTATCGCTCAATTAAAGCTTCATCCTTTTGCTCTACAATTTTATAGACATCCGTATATGTCATACGTTCTTTTGTCTTGATAACACTTTGGAAAATTTCGTGCGATACCACTGTTCCACTACCGTCAATAATCATTTCACAAGACAAAGTTAATCGATCGACTTGCGGGTTTAACGAACATATACCATTCGATAAACGGTGTGGAATCATTGGGATTACTCGGTCTGTTAAATAGACACTTGTTGCACGATCATACGCCTCTAAATCCATCGGTGATCCGTCCGTAACATAATGACTCACGTCCGCAACATGAACACCAAGTTTGTACGTACCATCTGCATTCTTTGTTACAGTGACTGCATCGTCTAGATCTTTTGCATCTGCACCATCAATGGTTACAATGACTTCATTTCTAAGGTCACGTCGACCTTCTAAATCAGACACAGCAATTTCATCAGGAACTGCATTTGCTTGATCTAAAACTGGCTGTGTAAATTCAGTTTCAATCCCATGTTTATGAATGATGGATAGAATGTCAACACCTGGGTCATTTTTATGCCCGAGAATTTGTGTTACCATTCCAGTGGCAGATTTTCGTCCTTCTGGCCATCCTGTAATTTCAACTACTACTTTATGACCATCAATTGCACCAAGCGTATCTTCTTTTGCAATGAAAATATCCATAGAGATTTTTTTATCGTCTGCAAGTACAAAACCAAAACCTTTATTGTCTTGGAACTGACCAACCACTTTTGAAATACCGCGTTGTACGATTTTCGTAACCGCTCCTTCACGACGGTCCCCAGAGCTGGCATTTGAAACACGTGCAAGAACGATGTCACCGTTCATAGCTCCATTAACTTCAGTAGGTGGAATGAAAATATCATCCATACCTTCTTCATCAGGGGCAACGAATCCAAACCCTCTTGCATGTCCAATGAATTTGCCTCGTAGCAGGTTCATTCGTTCAGGGACACCATAACGATTCGATTTAGAACGAATTACATATCCCTTCTCTTCTAAATGGACAAGTGTTTTTATTAATTCTTTAAATTCATCTGAATCTTCAAATCCAAATTGGCTTTCAATTTCTTGGACAGTTAAAGGTCTGTATTCTTCTTTTAGCATAAAATCAAGTAAACGTTGTTTTAAATTTTGTTCCATCTTTCATCCCTCCTTCTATACAGAGTGTGCGATTAAGGCGAATTTTACTCTTTCCATTCCAAAGACTCTAAAAACTTTAAAATATCTTCATGTAATTGATTTTTTTCTTTATCAAGTGTAATCACATGTCCTGATTCTTCGTACCACTTGATACTTTTATCAAATGATTCAACCTCATCATGAATGATATTGGCAGAATATACGTCAATGACACTGTCTTGCCGTCCTTGGACAACGAAAAGTGGAGCATAGACATGATCCACATGATCACGAACATCATACACAAGTTTTCGCAAATCTGGTAATGACTCCATCGACTGATTTTGCAATGCTTCTACTTCTTCTTCGATAACCTTGGAGTCTTTTCCTTCATAACGTTTATATTCCCGTGCATATTTTAAAACGCCTTCATACATGATTTCTGTCGTTTTCATCGACATCGGAGCACACATTGTGATAATTCCCTTAATAGGAACGGTATACCCTAATTTCAACGAAAAAACACCACCTAATGATAATCCAGCAACTGCAATTTCTTCATAGCCAGCTGACTTTAATTGGTCATAACCGCGCATGACGTCTTTCCACCAATCATTAGGTCCAGTTTGTATTAGTTCTTCAGGTGGCACTCCATGACCTTTGTAATGAGGTGCTAAGGATGTATAGCCATTTTTCTCTAAAAATCGTCCAAGCATACGTACATCAGCAGAATTACCTGTAAATCCATGGAGTAATAGTACGGCTCTTTTACCCACTTCAAAGAAAAACGGTTTAGGTTGCGCGATTCGCATTTAGAAACCTCCATCTTTTAGATTATACTGACATCCAACATTATACAAATTAATAGTATGTATAAGAAAACGCCTAACCAGTTCATTCGGCCAGGCGGATCAATGTTGATTATTATAATTTTGTTACGGCAATTGCCAAAATAAAAAATAAAACGGCTAATACTATCGTTACTCGGTGCAAGACAAGATCCATTCCTCTTGCTTTTTGCTTTCCGAAAAGTTGTTCAGCCCCGCCAGAGATGGCACCTGATAAACCTGCACTCTTCCCTGATTGTAACAACACAACAACGATTAATGCTAACGAATTGATGACAAGTAAAGTCAATAATAACGCATGCATTTGTTCCACCTCCCGATCAGAAACATCACAACAAGAACTATTTTACCAAATAATACAGGTAAGTACAATAAGCTGGAGAAAATACCTTTAAATCATCTATCATTTTGATGAAAGTAATGAATTTTTGAAGTATTTTATTCTTTTAAGGGTAAAACAACCAATTAGGTATAAGCCGCTGATAGTCCAAAACCACCGTGCGGCTTCATACTCTATTTATTTAGGTTATAAAATGTTTTCAATCCTAAGTACTGAGCTGTATCGTAAAGTTGTTCTTCGATACGTAGCAATTGATTGTATTTTGCAACACGGTCTGACCTTGATGGTGCACCCGTTTTAATTTGACCAGCATTTGTCGCTACTGCGATATCTGCAATCGTTGCATCTTCGGATTCACCTGAGCGATGAGAAATGATTGTTGTATATCCTGCGCGTTTAGCCATCTCAATTGCATCAAAAGTTTCTGTTAGGGTACCAATCTGATTAACTTTGATTAAAATTGAGTTGCCAACACCTTCTTTGATTCCTTGAGCAAGTTTTGTGGTATTCGTTACGAATAAATCGTCACCAACCAGCTGAACACGATCACCTAAGCGTTCAGTTAATAACTTATGGCCAGCCCAGTCATTTTCATCTAATCCATCTTCAATAGAAATAATAGGGTATTTGTCACATAGTTCTGTGTACCAGTCCACCATCTCTTCGGATGATTTCACAATACCTTCTCCAACTAAGTGGTATTTACCATCTTCTTTGTTAAAGAATTCTGAAGAAGCTACATCCATTGCTAGTAAAATTTGTTCACCAGGTTTGTATCCAGCTTTTTCAATCGCTGTCAAAATCGTTGTAATAGCTTCTTCATTAGATGCTAAGTTAGGAGCAAATCCGCCTTCATCACCTACTGCAGTGTTCAATCCTTTTTCCTTTAATACTGATTTCAAACTATGGAAGATTTCAGTTCCCATTCGGAGTGCTTCACTGAAAGTTTCTGCCCCGACAGGCATCACCATAAATTCTTGAATATCAACATTATTATCTGCATGAGCACCACCGTTTAAGATATTCATCATTGGAACCGGTAGTTGTTTTGCGTTAAAGCCACCTAAGTATTGGTATAAAGGAATATCTAAGAAATCAGCTGCTGCATGTGCAACGGCCATGGAGACACCAAGGATAGCGTTAGCTCCGAGTTTACCTTTATTATCTGTACCATCTAATTCAATCATTGCTTGATCAATTGATACTTGATCTAAAACAGAAAATTTTTCTTCAAGTTCGGCAGCAATCACGACATTGACGTTTTCAACAGCTTTTAACACACCTTTACCGAGGTAGCGTCCTTTGTCCCCGTCACGTAGCTCTACTGCCTCATGTTCGCCAGTAGATGCGCCAGAAGGTACTATCGCACGACCAATTGCACCACTTTCAGTAAATACTTCTACTTCAACTGTTGGATTTCCGCGAGAATCTAATACTTCACGAGCTTGTATTTGTGTAATAATTGACATGTTTTAAGTCTCCTCAGTTTTTAGTAATGTTTTTCCTGTCATTTCAAATGGTGCCTTAATTCCTAATAAGTGTAACATGGTTGGTGCTAAATCAGCCAAAATGCCATTCTCACGTAACTCTATTCCTTTTTTTGTAACAATTACAGGCACTGGGTTCGTAGTATGCGCAGTCATTGGTTCACCATTAATAGTTACTACTTCATCCGAATTACCATGATCAGCCGTGATTATGGCTGAACCCCCTTGTGCGATAAGTGCCTCCACAATTCGTCCTAAACATTCGTCAACCACCTCAATGGCTCGAATCGTAGGTTCAAGCATTCCACTATGACCTACCATATCAGGGTTCGCAAAGTTCAATATTATCCCGTCAAAACGATTGGATTCAATGGCTTCTACTAATGCATCTGTTACTTCATAAGCACTCATTTCTGGTTGTAAATCATAGGTTGCAACTTTTGGTGAACTAATTAATATTCTTTCTTCACCTGGGAAACGTTTTTCTCTTCCGCCACTCATAAAGAAAGTCACATGTGGATATTTCTCTGTTTCAGCTATTCGCAATTGTGTTTTCCCATTTACTGAAAGAACTTCCCCTAGAGTATTAACTAAGTTGTCATTTTCATATGCAATGGATGAAAAGACTTGTTCATTATAAGATGTAAATGTAATGAACTTTAAATTCTGAGGATGTTTAGCACTCAGAGAGACTGAATTATCACAAGTTGGATTTGTTAAGATAGATGATAATTGACTTGCTCGGTCCGGTCTAAAATTAAAGAAAATCACGGCATCATCTGATTCAATTTTTGCAATAGGTTGTTCATTTTCTGAGATGACGAACGGTACTACGAATTCATCTGTTACATTATCCTTATAAGAAGCAAGTATTCCTTCAACAGCTGAAGTTGCTTGTTTTCCAACACCGTCAACTAAGGAGTGATAGGATTTTTCTACCCGCTCCCACCGACGATCACGGTCTAATGCATAATAGCGACCACTAATAGTCGCAAATTTCCCGATACCGATTGTTGACATTTGAAGTTCGGTTTCTTCGACGTAAGCAAGTGCAGTTCTTGGTCCGACGTCACGCCCATCTAAAAAGCCATGGATAAATACATCTTCAAGACCATGTGTTTTTGCCAGTTGCAATAATGCAAATAAATGCTCGTAATGTGAGTGAACACCACCATCTGATAACAAACCCATTAAATGGATCTTAGAACCATGCGTTTTCACATGTGCAATGGCTTCCAAAAACGCAACATTATTAAAGAAATCAGAATCCACAATCGATTTATTAATGCGTGTTAAGTTTTGATAAACAATACGTCCAGCACCAATATTTAAATGTCCAACTTCTGAATTCCCCATTTGTCCTTCAGGGAGTCCTACTGACTCACCTGAAGCAATTAAAGATGCGTGAGGGTAATCTTGCCAGTAGCGATCAAAATTCGGTTTTTTTGCTTGAGCTACAGCATTTCCAAAAACTTCATTGCGAAGTGCAAAACCGTCTATGATAATTAATGCAACAGGAGCTTTAGACATTGGCACCAGCCTCTAGTAATTTCAAGAATGATGATGATTGTAAGCTTGCACCACCTACCAAAGCACCATCAATATGTTCCATAGCTAACAATTCTCTAATATTCTCAGGTTTGACTGAGCCACCATATTGTATCCGTACAGCATCCGCCACTTGTTGACCAAATAACGATTCTACTTTTGAACGAATAGCCCCACACACTTCATTCGCATCTTCTGATGTTGCGGTTTTTCCAGTGCCAATCGCCCATATTGGCTCATACGCGATGACCGTTTGTTTCACTTGATCTTCAGTCAAGTTTGCAAGTCCTTTTTCTACTTGTCCTTCTACTTTAGATGTCGTGTTTCCTGTCTCTCGTTCATCAAGCGTTTCACCAACACAAACAATAGGCGTTAATGAATTCGCAAAAGCTGCTAGTACTTTTTTATTTACGCCATCGTCTGTTTCATTAAAATATTGACGACGTTCAGAGTGCCCTAAAATCACGTAATCAACACCTATGTCTGCTAATTGAACCGGACTGACTTCCCCAGTATAAGCACCTTCATTTTCATAATGCATATTTTGTGCACCTACATGAATATTAGAACCCGATAGTTCCTGTGTTAATTGCTCTAGAAATAGTGCTGGTGCGCAAATAACCGTATCAACTTTTTCGTAATCCGGTGCTAAACCTTTTATTTCTTCCACAAAAGTTTTCGCTTCTGATAATGTTTTATACATTTTCCAATTGCCCGCAATAATCGGTTTTCGCATTTGAATTCCTCCTAGTTTTGATCGTTTAATGCAACCACTCCTGGTAAATCTTTGCCTTCCATAAACTCTAGTGAGGCACCGCCACCAGTGGAAATATGGTCCATTTTATCCGCTACTCCGAATTTTTCTACTGCTGCAGCCGAATCACCACCGCCGATTACCGTATAGGCTTGTGTCATTGCCATGGCATTCGCAATACCTCTCGTTCCATTTGCAAAAGGTGGCATTTCGAATACACCCATTGGTCCATTCCAGATAATTAGTTGTGAGTTGGCAATGATATCTGCATATTGAGCAGTTGTCTTAGGTCCAATATCAAGGCCCATCCAATCAGCAGGAATTTCATGGACATCGACCACTTTTGTCTCAGCATCTTTTGAAAAATCACTAGCTATGACAGCATCGATTGGTAACATTAAATTAACGCCTTTATTTTTTGCTTTGTCGATAAATGATTTGGCCAGGTCTATTTTATCTTCTTCTAACAATGATTTTCCAATCTCGTAACCTTGAGATTTTAGAAACGTATAGGATAAACCACCACCGATGATAAGGTTATCTACCTTGTCCAATAAATGATCAATAACACCTATTTTATCTTTCACTTTAGCTCCACCAATAATTGCCGTAAATGGACGCTTCGGTTCAAATAATGCTTTTCCTAAAACATCTAATTCTTTTTCCATTAACAATCCAGAAACTGCTGGTATATGTTTTGCAATTCCTTCGGTTGAAGCATGCGCACGATGTGCAGTTCCAAAAGCATCGTTTACGTATACATCTGCTAGTTTAGCAAATTGTTCGGCTAATTCTGAATCATTCTTTTCTTCCCCTGGGTGGAAACGGACATTTTCGAGTAAGACAATGTCGCCTTCTTCCATAAGAGATATTGCTTGTTCAACCAGCTCGCCGATTGACTCGTCCATTTTTTGAACGGGCTTATGTAAAAGCTCACTTAAGTGTTTACCCACCTCGGTTAAGCGTAACTCTTCATTTACTTCCCCATTAGGTCTCCCCATATGACTCGCTAATATTACTTTCGCACCATTGTCTATTAATTGTTGAATGGTCGGGAGTGACGCACGAATTCGTGTGTCGTCTGTAATTTTTCCATCTTTCATTGGAACGTTAAAATCCACACGACAAAATACCCTTTTACCTGTTAAGTCTAGCTGATTCATTGTTTTTTTCTGTTTCATGAAGAATCTCCTCCTTCAGTATTTAAAATAAGGAACGGAGTTCGTTACTCCGTTCCTTATTACTTACCTCTATTATAGATGTTGTTACATTTAATCGCTATGTTAAGACTACAAAAGGAGATTACTTTTTAACGAAGTTACTCCTAGTTACTTAATAAGCTTAAATGCTTTTGTACATGTGTAATGCAAGGTCTATACAGCGTGCCGAGTAGCCTGTTTCATTGTCATACCAAGATAAAACTTTAACCATGTTTTTATCAAGAACCATCGTTGACAATCCATCTACAGTAGATGAAGCCGGGTTGCCGTTATAATCACGAGATACTAATGGTATCTCATTATATTCTAAGAAACCTTTTAATTCATTTTCAGCTGCTAATTTTAAAGCTCCATTTACTTCGTCAATTGATACATCCTTCTCTAATTCCACTACAAAATCAACAATTGAAACATTTGGCGTAGGAACGCGAACTGCCATCCCATCTAACTTGCCTTTCAATTCAGGAATGACTAATGCCACTGATGCAGCAGCGCCTGTTGAAGTTGGAATCATCGATTCAGCCGCAGCACGAGCACGTCGGTAATCTTCATGTGGAAAATCCAAAATTCGTTGATCATTTGTGTATGAATGAATTGTTGTCATCATACCTCGTTTAATTCCGAATTTATCATGAAGTACTTTTGCAACTGGTGCAAGACTATTTGTCGTACATGATGCGTTTGATACAACATGATCCGTTTTCCCATTATATGATTCATGGTTCACACCCATAACAAATGTTGGCACACCACTTTTACCAGGTGCACTGATAATTACTTTTTTGGCACCAGCCTCTATATGTTTTCCAGCTGATTCGGTGTCACGGAAAATACCTGTTGCGTCTACAACGATATCTATTTCATGTTTGCCCCAAGGGATTGCAGAAGGATCTTTTTCTGCATAAACACGAACCTTTTTGTCATTTACGACTAAGTAATCCCCTTCAAAAGATACATCTGCATCAAAAACTCCATGTACTGAATCATATTTAAGTAAATGTGCTAACATCTCTGCATCAGCTAAGTCGTTAATTGCTATTACCTCAACTTTTTTATTCTTCAATGCTTCGCGAAAAACCACACGTCCAATTCGTCCAAATCCGTTAATCGCTAATTTTAATGTCATTTAAATTTCCTCCTAATTTTCTTTTTGCATAAGTTGTGTTAATTTCTTTGCTGCACCTTCGTCAGAAATTAGTACCGTCTGTTGAGGTGCATGGTTTAAGTATGAAAGAATAGCTTGAGCCTTAGACGCTCCACCTGCTACTGCAAGTAAATGTTGCGCTTGTTTCAGTTGTTTTAATTGAATCCCTACTGTTCGAATACGATGAACTGCTTTTCCTTGTTCGTTAAAGTAGTAACCAAACGCTTCCCCAACAGCTTGCATCTGCGCTATTTTTTCTAACTCCTGTTCACTCGAGTTTCGACGTAGAGCCATCTCTTTAGCGTCTCCAATACCGTGTATGACAATGTTCGTATTATCATATAAGTCCATCATTTCTTTAATTACAGGTTCTTTAATCATTGTCTTATATGCCTTTTCACTTAAATGATCCGGTAGATAAAGTGTGCGAGAAGTTCCGCTTGCTTGAACTGCAAATGCTGAAGCAATATGATTAGCTTGCAGTTCTACATTTTCCCCAATACCGCCTCGTGCTGCAACAAATACTAAACTCTTCGGTTTGATATGAACAGATAAGTGATTAGTAATAGCAGCAATTGAGCTCCCGCCTGTAACAGCTATAATGTCATCTTTTTTAGATAATAGTTCAAGTTGCTTGGCCGCTTCCTGTCCAATTAACGATTTTGAAATACTTTCAACTTCACTGTCTCCTGGAACGATGATGACCCGAGCTAACTTAAAAGCTTTCTCCAGTTGTAATTCCATAGCATTTAATCCAGACCATTCGTGTACTAATTCTTTTAATGTGACTAACACATTATTACCTTCTTGAGTAATTTCCATCCCATTTGCTAATACTTCAATTAATCCCTGTGCTCGAAGAATGTCCAATTCTCTTCTCGTCTCCCGTTCAGTAGCATGGACCATTTCACTTAATGCTCTACGACCTATTATCCCGGATAACTGAATCGTCATTAATAATCTATATCTTTTTTGAAGAAGTACAGTCATTTCTGGTAAAAGTTTTTGTTGAGCTCCCAGTAATTGATTCATTGCATTCTCCTTCTTTAAAAACAAATTGTCCTTTGTTTAGATCAATATGTTTCCGTTAAAGTCTAATTTCACTTAAACGCATTAAACCCTGGACACCTTTTGTCCCTATACATTATTTTATGTCCCACTTCATTTTAAATATACACTTTTCACCAAAAAAGAGCAAATAAAAAAACCAGGCTAAGTTTGCCCGGTCCTTTTAAGAAAGTCACAGTATCACCTTGGTTTACGGTATGATTTCCGTTACAGGC
>NZ_ALJG01000360.1 GCF_000286315.1 Paenisporosarcina sp. TG20
TTATTATGAAATTGACTCACTTACAGGTTTTAAAAAAAAAAGTTTTCAGTTGCCTCGCACCACAAGACACACTAGGCACTTATGTAATTAAGAAAATTCTTGTAAATATGGAGTTGCCCACATGATTAAAACTATATGAGCTATGGCTAATAAGGTGAAGCCAATACGAAAGTTCATGTGTTTTGTTTTATGGCGAAAAATGATCATACCTAGATATGCTCCGAAGCCTCCGCCAAAAACAGCAAGTTTCCATAACGTACGTTCTGATACTCTAGGTTTACTAGCCTTTGCAGCTGCTTTATCATGGCGCATAATGAAAAAAGAAATGATTGACATGACAATAAAAAATGCGATGAAAATGTTATAAATCATAATGTCCTCCTAAAAAAAGACTGATGGAAAATCCATCAGTCTTTTGAATGTGCAAATTTAGTTTTTCATTGATTTTTTAGCAGAATCTGCTAATTGTGTGAATGAAGCTGCATCTGATACTGCTAGTTCAGCTAACATTTTACGGTTAACTTCTATTCCAGCTAATTTCAAACCGTGCATTAAACGGCTATAAGAAAGACCGTTCAAACGAGCTGCTGCATTGATACGTGTAATCCATAGTCTACGGAAGTTACGTTTTTTGTTACGACGGTCACGGTATGCATACATACCTGATTTCATAACTTGTTGGTTAGCTACTTTGTATAATATATGTTTTGCACCATAGAAACCTTTTGCTAATTTAATTACTTTTTTACGACGCTGACGCGTCACTGTTCCGCCTTTTACGCGTGGCATAACATTACCTCCTGCTGATTAATTTCGTTGTATTATTTCATGTAAGCGATAAGTGATTTGATACGTTTGTAATCTCCTGAAGAAACAAATCCGCCTTTACGTAACTTACGTTTAGCTTTAGTAGACTTGTTAGCGAATAAGTGACTGCGGTAAGCACTTGCACGTCTTATTTTTCCAGAACCAGTCTTTTTAAAACGCTTAGCTGCGCCGCGGTGAGTTTTCATTTTTGGCATGTCGAATTCCTCCTAAACTGTTCATCAATCTTACTGTTTTTCGTTCTTAGGTTGAAGAACCAAGAACATGCTACGGCCATCCATCTTAGGTCTTTGTTCAACCGTCGAAACTTCGGCACAAGCTTCTGCAAAGCGATCTAATACACGTTGACCTATTTCTTTGTGCGTGATGGCACGGCCCTTAAAACGAATAGATGCTTTGACTTTGTCGCCTTTTTCAAGGAATTTAATTGCATTACGCAATTTTGTTTGAAAATCATGTTCATCAATCGTTGGGCTCAATCGAACCTCTTTTAATATGATGATTTTTTGATTTTTACGAGTCTCACGATCTTTCTTTTGTTGCTCAAATTTGAATTTACCGTAGTCCATAATACGAGCAACTGGCGGTTTGGCTTGAGGAGCCACAAGAACAAGATCCAAATTAACAAGAGCGGCTATTTCCAACGCTTCAAAACGCGTTTTAACTCCTAATTGATCGCCATTTTGATCGATAATACGGAGTTCTCGAGCGCGAATTCCATCGTTCACATACATGTCTTTGCTAATAGTAATCCACCTCCAAGTAGTATCGCGAATACGTGGTTTGGGCATATCGTTTATCGAAGTACGGATAAATCGTTTACGCCGTTCCAGACCAATAAAAAAACGGGCGGACATTTGGATAAGATGTCCGCCCGCCGATATATGCAAGTACAAAACTGTACGTTACGTTCAATCGTGTGCCGACCTGTCAACAACTGTTAGCGTCAATCAGGTGAGAAGCGGGCAGCCTCTGCTTATACCACAAACTTTGTATTCATTAACCTTGATAATAATAACATATCAATTTTTAGTCGTCAACCACTATTTACTAATATCATGTTTAATTAGTGTTAAGAACTCATCAAAAGAAATACTTTCTGAATTCTGTTGTCCATATTTACGGACATTGACAAAACCAGCTTCTAACTCCTTATCGCCTAAAACAAGCATGTACGGAATTTTTTGCATTTGGGCTTCTCGAATTTTATACCCTAGTTTTTCTTCTCGATCATCCATATCGATACGTAATCCTTCTGCTTGTAATTTTTCGATAATGTCTTTTGCATAGTTAAAATGTGCTTCATTTGATACAGGAATCACTTGAACTTGAACAGGGGCTAACCAAGTTGGAAATGCTCCTTTATACTCCTCAATTAAAAAGGCTACAAAACGCTCCATTGTTGAAACAACTCCACGATGAATAACAACTGGGCGATGTTGTTTACCATCTTCACCGATGTACGATAGATCAAAACGTTCAGGTAATAAGAAGTCCAATTGAACAGTCGATAATGTCTCTTCTTTGCCTAAAGCAGTTTTCACCATCACATCTAACTTAGGACCGTAAAATGCAGCTTCACCTTCAGCTTCGAAATAATCTAAACCAAGCTCATCCATAGCTTCTTTTAGCATTGATTGTGCTTTGTTCCACATATCATCGTCGTCATAGTACTTTTCTTTATCCTCAGGATCTCGGTAAGAAACACGGAATGTATAGTTATTTAAATCAAAGTCTTTATATACACCAATAATTAATTGAACAACCTTTTTGAATTCATCTTTAATTTGGTCTGGACGAACAAATATGTGAGCATCATTTAACGTCATTCCTCGAACGCGTTGAAGACCAGTTAGTGCACCAGACATTTCATAACGGTGCATAGTGCCAAGTTCCGCAATTCGCATTGGTAAATTACGATATGAATGAATCCCGTTCTTGAAAATCATCATATGGTGCGGACAGTTCATGGGACGAAGAACTAAGTCTTCATTGTCCATACTCATTACTGGGAACATATTTTCTTGATAGTGATCCCAATGTCCGCTTGTTTTGTATAATTCTACACTTCCTAAAACAGGTGTATACACGTGTTCGTAGCCCATCTTCACTTCCTTATCGACTATATAACGTTCGATAATACGACGAATAGTTGCACCCTTTGGTAACCACATTGGTAAGCCTTGACCGACTTTTTGTGAGTTCATAAATAAATCAAGTTCTTTTCCTATTTTACGGTGATCACGTTCTTTTGCTTCTTCTAGCATCTTCAAATGTGCCGCAAGTTCTTCCTTTGTAAAGAATGCAGTTCCATATATACGTTGTAACATCTTATTGTCACTATTTCCACGCCAATATGCTCCAGCTACACTAAGTAATTTAAATTCTTTTAGCTTGCCTGTTGAAGGTACGTGTACACCACGACAAAGGTCGAAAAACTCACCTTGTTCGTAAATTGATACTTGATCATCTTCTGGGATAGCTTCTAATAATTCAACTTTATATTCATCATCTTTAAACTTATCAAACGCTTTAGAACGAGACACATTATGACGTACAATATTAATGTTTTCGTTAATAATTTTTTTCATTTCTTTTTCAATTACTAATAAATCTTCTTTTGTAATTGGTTCATTCGAGTCTATATCATAGTAAAAACCATTTTCAATAACTGGACCAACGCCTAGTTTTGCATCTTTATAAATACGTTTTACAGCTTGAGCTAGTAAATGTGCTGTACTATGTCGTAACACTTCTAATGCATCATCTGAACCAGGAGTGACTATTGCTATATCTCCGTCTTGCTCAAGTGGTGCTTTTAAATCTACCAGTTGGTTATTTAATTTGCCCGCTAACGCTTTTTTACGAAGGCCAGGACTAATCGATGCTGCTACATCTTCAATTGTTGTGCCTTTCTGAAATTCCTTTACCGCACCATCTGGAAACTTTAGTTGAATTGTTTCTGACATGTTGAACACTCCTTTTTTCTTATTGTTCCAAAAGCATTTTAGAAAGACCTGAACCGATAGATTTTTCTACAATTGCTTTGAACTCTGATTTTAAAAATGAACACAAAAAAACCCCGTCCTATGAAAGGGACGAGGTTTGAGTTCGTGGTTCCACCCTTCTTCCTTCTCTTCAGTTCAAGACTAAAAAGATGAAGCTTTGAGTCGACTAACAGGCCGTTACCGTCAACAGCTACTTCTAATGTTCACTGTTGCTGCTCCGAGGTGGTAAAAGACTATCGTACTTAGGAATCTTTCAGCCGTGGATTCCCTCTCTAAAAAGTCGTACAGACATTTGTTGTCCTCTTCATAGCATTTCATTATTCTTATGTTGATATTTTACTCTTGCATGCAAGCAATTGCAACTTTTAATTTAAACACTTACTAAATCTTTTGGTTCCATCACAGGTATAACTGTTGGAGCTGGTTGAGGCTGGGTTCCAAGCAAATCACAAGGACTTCCAATTACATCTATGCAACCATCTTTCAGTTTAACGATACGATCTGCTAATGCATGTGCATCATCTTCATCATGTGTCACAAAAATGGACGTGATGTTTGCTTTTTTTAAAATCTCACGTAAATCTTTACGGATTTTTACTTGTAGTTCTGCATCTAGATTACTAAAAGGTTCATCTAATAATATTAAGTGTGGATTCGGTGCAATTGCTCTAGCAATTGCTACACGTTGTTGTTGGCCACCACTTAATTGATGTGGATAACGCTTTTCATAATCTTGGAGTTCAACTAATTCCAAAACTTCTTTAAGTCGTTTTTTCTTTTGTGCTTTTTTTAATTGAAATAAACCAAACCGGATATTTTCGCCAACCGTCATATGAGGAAACAATGCATAATCTTGAAAAACCATACCAATTCCTCTTTTTTCAGGTTGTAAAAAAGTCTTATTATCAAAAATCACTTTTTCTTGTATAGTCAATGAACCTTGTGTTGGTTTTTCGAGTCCAGCAAGGAGACGTAAAATAGTACTTTTCCCACTACCACTTCGCCCTAATATTGAAATCACTTCCCCTTTTTCAATAGTCATAGAAAACTGGTCAAGTGCTGCGTAGTCTGTATTAGGATACGAAAAACAAACATTTTGAATGGAAATAAACATATTAATTTGGCTCCTTTTCTAGAAACTTGTAGAAAATAACAATGGCCAAGGCACTAATAGCAACAATTAATAACGAAGCTTGAGAAGCTTCCATAATTTTTTCATCACTTGCATATTGGAATGCTTTCGTCGAAAGTGTATCAAAGTTGAATGGTCGTAAAATTAATGTTAATGGAATTTCTTTTAAAACATCTATAAAAACTAAAATAAATCCACTAATGATGGCACCTTTCAACATGGGTAAATCCACTTTGAAAAATGTTTTTGTAAGTCCAACACCAAGAAGTCTTGAGGCGTCCCTAAAATCTGTTCCAATTTTATCATATCCAGATTCAATGGCATTATAACCAATTGCAAAGAATCTTATAATATAAGCGGAAATTAACATGATTAAACTTACGCTTAACACAAGGGTTGTATTAATGCCTAAGAATTGATATAAAGGTCCTAAAAATCGATCAAGTCCGATAAATGCAGTGACAACCGCCACAGCGATGACCGCTCCGGGTATAGAATAACCGAGAATCGATAGTTTAGGCAATAATTTCGCTGTTTTCCCATAGACTAAGCGACTAAAATTCCCAACTATTACAGCGAATAAAATAATAAATGTTGCACTCAATCCTGCAACCATTATTGAATTTGATACATAGCTTAAGTATTGACTAATTGGAATTGTACCAAACGTTAAGATTGTCCAATCGACAAGTTGAGCTATTGGAATAAAGAAACCTAAACTTAATATGGTCAAACCGTAACCCGTTGCTATTCTTGCTTTCCATCCCTTTAAACTAATAAGAGGTAGCGGTCGAACTTTGGTCGTAGAATAGCTATATTGACGTCTTCCTCGTAATAGCTTTTCAATCATTAATATTAAAATCACAAACCCCATCAGTGATGCGGCAAGTTTAATTGATGATTCAATATCACCTAAACCAAACCAAGTTTGAAAAATTGCCGTAGTAAATGTTTGAATGCCGTAATACTTAACAACACCATAATCATTTAACACCTCCAGCACAACTAAACTTGCTCCACCAATAATGGCAACCCTTGAAATCGGAATAACTACTTGGAAGAATGTACCCCAAGGACCTTTCCCCAACATACGAGCACTTTCAATTAATGAAGCAGATTGCTGAGATAAGAAAATACGCGTAATCGTATATACATAGGGATATAAAAACAAAGTATAGATGAAAATTGCTCCACCCAAATTCATGATATCAAAAAATGAGTGATTCACCTCTATACCCAATCGGCGAAGTGTGGTTTGTATGACACCGGTATAATTAACAATGCCATGATATGTATATGCACCTATAAATGGTGGTATGGATAGTGGCAGTATGAGCGCCCACTTTAAAAAACCTCTTAAAGGAAATTGGTATTGTGCGATAAGCCAAGCTAAGCTTAAACCTATAATAATGGTTAAAGTAGCTGTTGTACTAACAAGTATAAGAGACGTCTTTATAAAAGAACCTAGGACAAATTCTTTCATATGTGCCCAATTTTCGTTAGTTGGTGTAAAGATACCCATTACAATTGTTAAGTTTGGCAAAAATAATAGAATCATAATGACTGTAGCTGATACAGTCCACGCATTTACATTTGCTAATTTTCTTTGCACGTTTCTATACACCTCTTATCTATAGCAAAACACAGCTTGCACCCTGTAGATGGTGCAAGCGTATGTTTTTTGAACTGATTTCCGGAAATTCTTAATTGGGAATAAGCGCAAGAAATCCCTTGGTACGAAAATCCGCACCAAGGGCATTTAAATTAATTATTTCCAACCGACTTCATTGAAAATTAAGATTGATTTTGCATTGTTATCACCTAGAGCAGATAACGATATATTTTGTTCTTTAAATTCGCCCCATGATTGAAGTAATTCAGTAGATTCGACTGAATCATTTACTGGATATTCATAGTTTGCTTCTGCAAATGTTGTTTGTGATTCAGGAGCAGATAAAAACTCAAGAAGCTTTATTGCATTGTCTTTATTTTTAGATGCTTTTACAACTCCTGCACCACTTACGTTTACGTGTGTACCTGTTGTTTCTTGGTTAGGGAAGAATACGCCTAATCCTTCAGCAACTTTTACTTCCTCAGCATCTTCAGAGTTTAACATTTGACCAAGGTAATACGTATTCATAATTGCAACGTCACCGATTCCAGCTGCAATTGCTTTCGCTTGATCTCGGTCTCCGCCTTCAGGGTCACGTGCTAAGTTTGATACTATACCTGCAGCCCACTCTTTTGCTTGTTCTTCACCATTAATTTCAATAAAAGAAGCTAACAAAGATTGATTATACACGTTTTCTCCACTTCTAATCAATACACGGCCTTTCCATTCTTCTTCAGTTAATGCTTCATAAGTTGATAAATCTTCTGGTTTAACGTTTTCTTTGTTATAAACAATCACTCGAGCACGTTTTGTTAAGCCATACCACATTTGATCTTTATCTTGGAAGTTAGCTGGTACTTGCTCGTCTAATAGATCACTTGAAACTGCTTGTAGTAACCCTTCATCTTTAGCGCGGAACAAACGTCCAGCATCAGCCGTTAGGAATAAATCAGCTTCTGTTGCATCACCTTCACGTTTAATTCGTTCAAGTAATTCGTCAGCTTCACCCTTAATAACATTTACTTTAATTCCTGTTTCTTCTTCAAATTTAGCATAAAGTGTATCGTCAACATCATAGTGACGTGCTGTATATAGGTTTATCTCTTTGCTATCTGTTGTTTCTGTTGTTTCTGTTGTTTCTGTTGTTTCTGTTGATTTTGTTGTTTCATTGTTCGATGTGGTGTTAGTGGTTGTGCCGTTTCCACATGCAGATAAAACTAGTAAAACAAAAGCTAAAACTAAATATATTGCTTTTTTCAATGTATTTCTCTCCCTTAGATATGTAGTAAATCGTTATTGAAAACGATTCTCAATCTCAATTATAAATATATAATTGAGAATGTCAACCACTTTACTTGCATTTTGTTTATTTTTAGTCCGTTGTGTGATAACTTCTATTATTTCCGGCTTTTTATTTGGTATCTTTTATTTCATTTACTTTTGGTTTTGTAACTAAATACTATTCTTAAGGTGACCTTTTTAACTGAAATTATCCCCACATTTCATGAACATCGCATCAGGATAGAAATTATTCACTTCATACTCAATGTCAACCCTGATCTGAATGGTATCACAAGTTAGTTGTTCTATTTAAAACAATTTTTTGACCTGTTTAAACTACTCTACATACTAAAATTTTTTTCAAACAAAAACTACCTGACCATACTAGTCAAGGTAGTCATAAATAAATTAATCTATAAAATTGATGCTGTTGTATTAGCCATCTCTCCTATTTTTTCCACTCAACCGCATTGGAATAGTTATTGAACGTATTCGTTCCATAATACGAGCGGCTTTTACAAGCTCTCGTTCTCCTTTACTTGAATAAGCTAAATGTTCTTCTAATCCATCGTAATCGAAGTTCGAAGTAATAAATGTCGGCAAATTCTCTGCCATTCTGTAATGTAATACGGTCCCTAATATCTCATCGCGAGTCCATGTTGACAATGTTTCAGCACCCAAATCATCGAGCATTAGTACAGGTGCTTTTTTCACGTAATCGACTTTCTCTTGAAGGGATTGATCTTGAATTGCATGTTTCATTTCGCGTAAAAATTCTGGAACATATACTAGTACCGTTTTGATTTTTTCTTCTGCAAGCTCATTGGCAAGTGCACCTAATACATAGGATTTCCCTACTCCAAACTCTCCATAAATATAAAATCCTTTAGCAGGCAATTTACCAGTTGTTTTTACTTCTTCCATAAAAGTATTCGCAGCAGTTCCAAGATTAATTCGAGTATTGTGATCATATATAACTGTTGATAGTCTTGCTTTTAGTACGTCTTTTGGCATATGCATACTTGAGATCATTGCAGACACTTCTCGGCGCTCGTCTTCAACTATTTTTTGTCGACAACGTGCATAATCAAGCTCAATAAATCCACGAATCATCGTCAATTGAGGAACAAAACCTTTCATTAAGTTTTGACAGTTTGCGACGTTTTCACATGTTTCACAATCATGATTTTGTGTTGTATACTCATATAATTTTACAAGACCCCGATCAACAACTTCTTTGTTAACAGAATCTGCATTTTCAGCTAAGAATGATTGAACTCCAGTATCTTCAAGAATTTCATTTTTCATTTTTTCATAACGCTCAGAGAATGCAGATGCATTCACTACACGTTTTAATGTTTCACTTATTGGTTCCACTAGTTTTCGCCTGCCCCTCTGTTACGCCGAGTTTTTCAAGTAACTGCTGTTTTTTAACTTCCCAATCTTCCGTTACTTCATTCTCAACAGATTGTTTTGTTGACCGTGTTTCTTTTGCTTTGTAAAACCACTCCGGTACTTTTTCATCACGTGTATTTTTACGCTTATAAGGTGCTGCTGTTTTTGGTTTATTTTGCCACTCAATATATTGATCATGTTCTTTTCTTGAAATAATTATGGCTTGCTCAGCAGTTTGAACATTTTCTCTTTGCCAATGCGCTGCAATTTTATGAACATAGTTTTTATTTAATTTCATTTTAGCGCGAATTAGTACAAATTGTAGCAGTACATTCACAACAGCTGGGGTAAATCCATATTTAAAAATAAGTTCGTTTGCTAAATCTACTTCTACCGGTAGTGGTTCCTTATCGTTTGATAAGTCTCTTAACACTTGTAAAGGTGGGGTCTCTTCTAAGTATTTTATTAGTAATTGATCCTTAGAAACTTTAACTTCTTGAGAATTCACTTCATTTTGCTGACCTGAATTTTGAGTAAGTCTTGGTGGTTTTGAAGAAATGGACAGTTTGTAATAATCGGAAGCCGTCTTTTTCAGTCGCTCATCAGTAATTCGATTTTGATCATCAATAGCCATCATCAAAACTTTTTGCATGTCAATTGGACTTAGCGAATAAAGAAATGCAACCTTTGCTATCATCTCTTTAACAGGTAACGTGAGTATATTAGAAGGAATCATTACCTCAGATAATCCTGATTTTAATAAGTCAAAATCGAAATTCATTGAATAAAATGGCAACTTTTCTGGACGATGTGATTGATCATCAATTTGAGTACTATCAAAAATATGCCCTAGTTTTGTGTAGTCATGATTGCTTTTAAAAACATCTTGCAGGTCTCTCGAAACGTTTTCGTACTCACTCTGTAAAGCTTGTTTTTTTACAAATCGCTCTCTGACACGGAGATATGCTTTCTCATGGATAACACTGTATAATGAAGTAGCTAAAATAGGTTCACTAAAAAAAGAAGAAGCATCTAGTGGAGCGATGACTTCGTAAATAAACATCCGTCTATCTTGATAATCTTTTTTCCATGTTTTCATCAATCCAATAGCTTCGAGAGCTACACGTGCATCAAAGATTTTCTTAAGTGACATATTTAAAATATCCATTAAATAATAGTGTGTCATTTGTTCAGTTATATGGCCTTCAGATTCTGCCCATAACGTATAGTATAGGCTCATCGCATCTGAACCAATAATTGGTTTATACAACATTGTGACAAGTTGACGATCTGTGTCAGCAAGCGGATATGGCATTTGGATGATGAAACTATCTACTGGTTGAAGTTCTTTAAATAAAAATTGCATTGTAACATCGCCATCCTGTTCCTTACTTGTTGTCTACTGAATTCTTCTTTAATAATTCTTTTAATTCATCTATAAATACATTGACATCTTTAAATTGGCGGTAAACTGAAACGAATCGTACATATGCCACTTCATCAATCTTCGCCAAACGATCCATGACCGTTTCACCAACATTTTCAGATTTAACTTCTGAATTGCCTAGACGTCGTATATCTTTTTCAATTGAGAATACAATTTCTTCAAGTACACCTAGTGATATCGGACGTTTCTCACAAGCTCGAAGAAGCCCTCGCAATATTTTTTCATGACTAAATTCTTCACGTGATCCATCTTTTTTCACCACAATTAGCGGCATTTCTTCAACTTTTTCAAATGTAGTAAAACGATTACCACATTCTTCACATTCTCTTCTTCTGCGAATTGATTTATGGTCGTCAACGGGTCTAGAATCGACAACCCGTGTTCCATTATATTGACAAGCTGGACATCTCATAGTTTTATCTCCTGAACTTCGATTCGTTTTTTATCTTCCTATTATAACAAAAAAAGAACATAAAATCGAAAAAGCAGAGGAATATCTCCCTCTGCTTACTCAAATTTCAATTTAGTTGTTATGCATGTGCCGTTACAAGTGGTTTTTTTACTGTAACAGGACCCATACCACGAGAAATTTCAGTCATTTCACGAGTTTGTGATCCAAGAGCATCTGCAATATATTTAGCAGCAATTGTAGGATCTATTTCACCACAGGTATATACATCGATACTTGCGTAACCGTGTTCTGGAAAGCTGTGAATAGTTAGATGTGATTCTGAGATGATTACAACTCCACTTACACCTTGTGGTGCAAATTTGTGGAATACTACTTCACGAACTTCTGCTCCAGATTTAAGTGCTGCCTCAACAAATGTACGCTCGATAAAGTTTATATCGTTTAATTTGTCGAATTCACATTCCCAAAGTTCTGCAATTACATGACGCCCTATTGTCTCCATTGTTTGCATGGTTTGTTTCCCCCTTTTAATTGAATTTAAGAAATTTCAAGAATTTCTTAAAGTCGACTACCACGGGGGAAAGTTAGTCCAAAGAGATCCTAACCCTTTAAGTAGTCAGTGCGCAAATTTAAAGTACACGAATCACATTATAAGATGAATTCAATAAAAATGCAAGAGTTTCATTTTTTAAAAAAGCTGATGTCTTTTTTGTAGTGCTACTAAAACATATATACTTGAGAAAAACCGGGCATAGTGTGCCCGGTCTTAATAAGCATTTACTAATGATTTAAGTATCAGCTTAAGGAATAAGATAGCCTTCTATTTAAATCTAGTGATTTCCGTTATATGCGGACGCTTTCCGCGGGTGGTCCGTGAACCTCCTCATCCCAAGCTCCGAGGCTACTGAAAAAGTCTTACCAGTATAGTCAAGATTAATTTTTCCCTATAATACCCGCTTCAGCGCTTTGTGGATGCCTCCCGCGAGTAGCCAGGCAGAAGATCACTGCCAGTCTTCTCGCTTCGGCTACCACTTGAAATGCGCCTACGCTGGTTCTGCCTAACCATATGGAAGACATCTAATACAGTACAGTGTATACAAAATACTAGCGATCTTTTCCTTGAATTATTGAGGATAGGATCGCTAGTTTTTTATAATTACACACTGTTTCGCCTGGGGTTTCTGGAACGTTTGTAAATTATAAAGACAATTAAAGGTGTCTTTTCAAATGTTTTTTAGAAATTTCCACAAAAAATGAAGAAAATGCATTATCTTGCCAGTAAATTAATAATGTTCGGTGCTTTTATACTGGAAATTCTGTTGAGCAAATGCTCAGTTGGAAAATTTGGTACCCAAGTTGGAAAAATGGACAGCCAAGTTGGAATTTTGGGACTCCAAGTTGGAAAAATCACGTTCCAAGTTGGAATAGAGAAAATATGGAAATTGAATTGAAGAAGACTTCAACTATATAAAGAAAGAGGAGCCTATCCTCAATAAAAATTGAGAATAAGCTCGCTCTATTTGATTGTAGAAACTTTTTCAGTGGTCTCGCAAGCTCCTGCGGGGTCTCACTTGGACTCGCTTTCCTGCTGGAGCATCGCCTTTCACTACAATCATTCACCCAGCTTGGAAATTCTTCTTTTTCAATTAAATAAGTTATAAACTTCTATAATTAGATGATCAAAAGTCAACTAACATGAGAAAAACCGTTAAGCGAGAGTATCACCTCAATGTCAATGTTAATCTCCATTATCTATTTTCTCTTCTACCTAAAAAAACTCCTTACTGCTTTAAATTTAAGGCAGTAAGGAGTTTTAAAATCATTTTAAAGAAGTGTGGCAGCTAATAAAGAGGAGTTTTTTGAAAACCTATTCTTTAAAGTAGAGAACCAACTTTTTTCGTTAAATCTACTACTCGAGCTGAGTAACCCCATTCATTATCATACCAAGCGAGAACTTTTACTTTACGTTTCCCCATTACAATTGTCGTTAAACCGTCAATAATTGCAGAGTGTGGATTTGAGCTGAAATCAACTGATACTAATGGTTCTGTAGTAAACCCAAGTATGCCTTTCATTGATCCTTTTGAAGCATCCATAAATGCTGCATTTACTTCTTCCACTGTAACATCAGTGTTCAAGTCGACGACAAGGTCAATTAATGAAACGTTTGGTGTAGGTACTCGTAATGCGAGACCATGTAACTTTCCTTTTAACTCAGGTAAAACTTCTGCTATTGATTTTGCAGCTCCTGTTGAAGTAGGAATAATCGATAGTGCGCAAGCTCTAGCACGACGTAAATCTTTATGTGGATTATCAAGATTATTTTGATCATTAGTATATGAATGTACTGTTGTCATTAAACCATTATCAATGCCAAATGTATCATTCAACACTTTAGCTACTGGTGCTAAACAGTTAGTTGTACAACTTGAATTCGAAATAACATCATGTTCATTAATGTTTAATTGATCTTCATTTACTCCCATAACAATCGTAACGTCTTCATTTTTTCCAGGTGCTGTTAAAATAACCTTCTTGGCACCTGCTTGTAAATGTAGTGCAGCTCTTTCACGTTCATTAAATTTCCCAGTTGCTTCAATGACAATATCAATGTTCATTTCTTTCCATGGTAACTTCAACGGGTCACGATCGTTCACTAGTTGAATGCGCTTACCATTTACGATTAAAGCCTTCTCTTCGACAACAACATCCCCATAAAATGCTCCGTGATTTGTGTCATACTTAATTAAATGTGCTAGCGTTTCTGGTGGATAAGTTGCATTAATTGCCACTACGTTTAGATCATCTTGAAGAATTGCCTGTCGAAAAACCATACGCCCTATACGACCAAAACCATTAATTGCTATAGAAGCTGTCATAAAAAATCCTCCTACAAATATGTTATACTGTTGCACAAAATCCTTTAATTAGTATAGCACATTTTTTTCAGAAAAACGGGATATAGAAATGTTCTATTTTTCAGAAATCGGGACATTAAACGTCCCACTCTTCTAGTATACGCATTAATTGATCCTTTGACTTCTGGATAGATTCATTATTATAAATGATGGCATCTGCACCTTTTTCTTTTTCTGAAATTGGCAATTGTGTCTGTATTCTAGATTTTGCTTCTTCTATTGATAATGAATTCCGTTTCATTAGTCGTTGGAGTTGTATTTCCTCAGTAACTGAAACCACCAGTATTTTATCCACAAAATGTTGGAGTTTACTTTCAAACAGTAAGGGGATATCCATTACCATATCCTTTTCTCCACTTTGCAAAATTTCATCACGCATTCGTAACATTTCAGTACGGATAGCCGGATGTATCAATTCATTTAATTGTTTCCTTATTTTGGGGTTATGAAAAATAAGATTGCCCAGAGACTCTCGATTCAAAGTTCCGTCAGAATTAATCACTTCATGTCCAAATACTCGCTCAATCTCTTGTAAAGTTTTAGTCCCGGGTTCAACGACTGATCGTGCAACCAAATCTGCATCAATGATTGGAAAACCCATTTCTTTTAACATAGCTGAAATTGTACTTTTACCACTCGCTATACTTCCTGTTAAGCCAATAATCATCTACTGATCATCCTTTTATTTTTGACATGAAGGACAATACCAAGAGTTTCGTCCCCCAAGTACAAGTTGTTTTGTCGGGATACTACAGACCGGACATTGTTTCTTACCGTACATTTGCAAGCGATCTTGCATACCACCCGCTTCGCCGTTGATGTTTCGATAGTCTGAGATAGAGCTGCCTCCTGCTAAAATACTTTCATTTAGCACATCTACTACTTTATGAAAAAGTGCTATAAGGCGTTTTTGGCTAATACGCTTCACTTTTCTCGCTGGGTGAATATGCATATTATATAAAGCTTCCGTAGCATATATATTGCCACATCCAGAAATCACTTGCCCATCCATAATAGTTTCTTTAATAGATTTATTTTGGTATTTCGGAAGATTTGCCATATCTAGAAAATTATTCAATGCAGGTTCATCAAAAGGTTCAGGAGCCATTAATAATAATGGGGGAAATTGTTCTTCTGATTGAAGTAAACGCATTTCACCAAATCGTCTAATATCCGTATAAACCAATAGCATATCGTCATTTAATTTAAATATGACATGTATATGTTTTCTATATTTCTCTTCAGAAATTTCGTGAGTTTCGTGAACATAAAACCAAGCACCAGTCATTCCTAAATGTGTTACCAATAAAATACTTTGTTGATCTTTTTCAAGGTAAAAGTAAATATATTTAGATCGCCTTACAATTTGAATAATTTTCGCATCTTCTAGTGCTTCCTTGAAATGTATGAGTTCGGTTCCTTTTATGATAGCTTGTTTCCCTGCTTGACGAGACGTTTCTAATACAGAAGAAATCGTAACAAGTTTAATTGTCTTTCCAGTAGCTACAGGTTTGAGGGAGTTTACAACCCCCTCGACTTCTGGTAATTCAGGCACAGTTTTGCCCCCTTACTTCGTATCAAACCAAGTTGCCCCATAAGCGAAATCCACTTTTAAAGGTACTTTCAGTTCGATTGCATGTTCCATCACTTCAGGTACAATTTTTTCTAATATGGCAATTTCCTCTGGCGGTGCTTCAAAAATCAACTCATCGTGAACTTGAAGAAGCATTTTTGTTTGCAAGTTTTCTGTCTCTAAACGTTTCGCCATATCAATCATTGCTTTTTTAATAATATCTGCTGCGCTTCCTTGAATAGGTGTGTTCATTGCAGTACGTTCAGCAAAACTCTTTAAGTTAAAGTTCGAACTAGTGATGTCAGGCAAGTATCTTCGTCTATTTAAAATTGTTGTAACATAACCTTTTTGTTTTGCATCTTGAACAATATCATCCATATACCCTTTAACACCTGGGAAACTCTTTAAATAACGATCGATAAATTCTGCCGCTTCTTTACGAGTAATAGATAAGTTCTGTGACAAACCATAATCACTTATTCCATAAACAATTCCAAAGTTTACCGCTTTAGCTGCACGTCGCATGTCTGAAGTGACAGCATCAGCTTCCACATGAAAGACGTCCATTGCTGTTTTTGTATGAATATCTAAATCATTTTGGAAAGCATGGATTAATTCTTCATCATCTGACATATGCGCTAAGACACGTAATTCAATTTGTGAATAATCAGCAGCAAACAAAACCCAACCTGGTTGAGAAGGTACAAATGCTTTACGAATTTTTCGGCCTTCTTCTAATCTTATTGGGATATTTTGTAGATTTGGATTTGTAGAACTTAAACGACCCGTTTGTGTGAGTGATTGTTGGTATCTGGTATGAATTTTTTCATCATCTTTATGAATTTCTTTTAATAGCCCTTCAATATACGTAGACTGCAATTTACCTAATTGACGGAATAGAAGAATATGTGAAATAACTTCGTGTTTACCTTCTAGTTTTTCTAAAACGTCTGCAGCTGTTGAATAGCCCGTTTTCGTTTTTTTCTGCGGCGGAAGTCCTAGTTTTTCAAATAAAATTATACCCAGTTGTTTTGGTGAATTAATATTAAACTTCTCTCCAGCAGCATGATATATCTTTTGTTCAATCTCAGTCAATTTTCCAGCTAAGTCTTCACCAATATCAACAAGTGTTTGGCGATCTACTTTTACACCATCAGATTCCATTTTCCCTAAAATGGTTGCTAACGGTAACTCTAAATCTTGATAGAGTTCATATTGTTCATTTTCTTTCAGCTTGTCATCCATTACGGAACGTAGATTCCAAACAGCCATTGCTTTCCTTACTACATGTTCAGCAAGCTCGGCATCAACAGGAACTGATTTTTTTGCGCCTTTGCCATACACATGTTCATTGGTGAATACATCACTGTAGCCAAATGTGCGTGATAATACAGCAACGTCATCAGAAGTAATCGCTGGATTTACGATATAGGCAGCTAAGACAAAGTCAAATTCAACACCATCGAGCAAGATGTCATTTCGTCGAAAGGCAGCAAGAGCTGTTTTAGAGTCGACCAGTCGTTTTTTCTTTGTATCGTCGGCTAACCATTTGCGGAAAGGTTCACTAGCAAATGCATCATCCACTTTTATAAAATAGGCGTTCTTTTCATCCACTAAGGCAATACCCAACATATCTGCTGTATGGTATTGTTCATCATATAATTCTAAATGCACAGCCATTTCGTCGGATAAATGTTTATCTGTAATCTCTGTTAGAGTTGTAAACTTGATTTCTGATGGAGGCTTTTCTTCTTGAGCGTAAGATGTCTTTTCAAGCAGTGATTTAAACGAAAGTTCTTGCCATATCTTAATCACTTCATCCATATCTGGTCCACTATATGCAAGATAATCTAAATCAATCGTAATTGGTGCCTTGGTTTCAATTGTTGCTAGCACCTTACTCATCTTAGCTTGCTCTTCATTGGCCACAAGTTTTTCTTTTAGTTTCACTCCACTTACACGATCGAGGCCTTCGTATACGCCATCCACCGAGTGATGCTCAAGGAGTAATTTGATTGCTGTTTTCTCACCAACACCAGGTATTCCTGGTATATTATCAGAAGCGTCACCCATTAAACCTTTCATATCAATAATTTGATTAGGTGTTAATCCATATTTCTCTTGTATATGGGCAGGTGTATATTTTTCCATATCAGTAATACCTTTTCGGGTAATATAAACTGTAGTGGTTTCCGAAGAGAGTTGAGTCAAGTCTTTATCTCCAGAGACTATTATGACTTTTTCACCCAGTGCCTCAGCTTGTTTACTTAGCGTTCCAATAATATCATCGGCTTCATACATCTCGAGTTCGTACTGAGGGATTTGGTAAGCCTCTAAAAGCTTCCGTAAGTATGGGAACTGCTCAGAAAGTTCTGATGGCGTTTTTTGACGCCCCCCCTTATACTCTCCGAATGTTGTGTGACGGAATGTGGTTTTGCCAGCATCAAAAGCAACAAGCATATGAGTTGGTTGTTCGTCGTCTAATATTTTTTGTAACATCATTGTAAAACCGTAAACGGAATTTGTATGTATTCCATGTTCATTTGTTAGCAAAGGGAGCGCGAAAAATGCTCGGTACGCTAAACTATTTCCATCAAGTAATAATATTTTGTTTTTGCTCAAAAATTTCCAACTCCTCTATGAAAAACGTCATCTCCCGTCATTTTACCATGTTTATTAGAAGAAAAGAAAATGTCGTCTCTGAGGTATTCATAACTATAGTTCATTAAAAGTAAGAAGAGTTAAATGTCACTCTTAAAAAGCTTACTTCTTTTCCTTCAAGGTTAGCCAAAACTTCACTGACTGTACCATTGTCTAATGAATACCTCAAAGTAACAGTGTCCTCCACTAAAGTTTTCATATTTACATTTGTTTTAATTCCAGAAAGGGCAAAAATATCTTTATTTACATCGATAATAAATCGATTTTCTGCATTTTCGGAAGTAAGGATATTTATTCTTACAACTGCATTGTCAATGACGATTATTTCGAGTGGATAGTCGTCAACTTCATAGTTGAAAGATGTTGCAAGATACTTCTGACCATTATTACTCTTTTGTATCCAATCATCTTTTCTCAGAGGCTCACCTAATTTATCGGTTAGCTCATCAGATGTAATCTTGCTATATTGAGAAACGTCCATTATTTGATTTACTTGGACTTTTGGTGCACTCTCTACTTCATTACAACCTGCTAGAAAGATCATGATACTTAAGCTACTAATAAGTATCATCATTAGTCTTTTCAAAACTATCACCTCATATGTTTTTACATACATCCTTCCACAATATTAAGGTGGCTATACAATTACTTAATTATCGCTATTCAATGGTTTTTTTCCAAAGTAGAATTCAATTGATTCATTTGGGGACCACTGAAAAAGTCAATTTATTATTTCTTAGCTTATGGACTAGTATAGGTGATTTCCGTTGCAACGCACTATTATGTTTCGAATCTAGCTCAGCGATGTAGAAACATTAACAGAGACATGCGGACGCTTTCCGCAGGAGTCGCGGCCTTCCACTTCAATCATTTGTAAACATATTTGAATACCATTCAAATATGTTTATTTATTACTCGGATAAAGAGGGAAAATTCCGACAACTGGTGTTATGTCAACCTGTTGTGTATGCGTGATACATTCCAGTTCAGCGATCTAATCAGCCAGTTTCTTGTTCAACTAAAACAGTAGGTAGCTTAAAAGAAATGCTATACTATTCTTTATTTCACCAATTGAGAGGGATAACAATGAACGTAGACAAATACAAGAAATTGATGGTAGATTTATTAGAAGAGAAAATTTCTGCAGATGAATTTCAAGCACAATATCTTAAAAAGTTTAAAGAATCGGACGATAGAATGGGCGAAACTTTATTTGAAATTCTGAATGGGGTATTTGAATCAACAGATTGTTACTGGCACGAGTGTCTTCCTGGACATGAGACTTCATTCGAAATATCAGAACAACAACTAAAAGTTGAAGTAAATAAAGCTTTAATTAAGTTAAATAAACGGTTAAATACTCGTTAGCTCTTGTTCAACTCACATGAAAATAGAGAGTTTTTATTACCGTTTAAATTGATCTGTTTTCTTTCAACCACTCATTAAAACAACAAAAAGAAGTTAATCACCTTATTAACATTGGTGATTAACTTCTTTTTTCTTAATACAAACTTATCTATTAACGGCATACTAGGTGTTGCACCATTTTAACCTACTATTCTATATATCCTGATAGAATTCTTGCGTAAGGCGAGTCAGAAGGTAAAATTATCATGGTATCTTCACCAATCGTTGTCTTATAAGATTCTAATGTTCGATATAAAGCATAGAACTCAGGATCTTTTGAGAAAGATTGATTATAAATTTTAGCAGCTTCCGCTTCTCCATCAGCCGTTATGATAGCTGCTTCTTTTTTAGCTATAGCAAGCATTTCTTGTACTTTTCGATCTGTTGCAGCTTCGATTGTACGTTTATCTGCATCACCTTCAGATAAATACTTTTGTGCAATTGATTGGCGCTCTGAAATCATTCGTGTGTATACTGATTGTTCATTTTCCGGTGGAAGATCTGTACGTTTCATTCGAACATCAACTACTTTGATTCCATAGTTATCTTTTGTCAATAACTCATTTACTCTTGCTGTTACTTGATCATTTAAACTTCCCCTAGATGTATCTTCATCATTTATTATTTCATCATAGTTTAGCTGTCCAAGTTCAGTTCGAACAACAGAGTAAATAAATTCTTCCATACGTGCTTCAGCGTTTAATAGTGTTCCTGCATTAGAAATCATATCTTTTGGATTTGTGATGCTCCATACGGAATAACTATCGATAATAATTCGCTTTTTATCCTTAGTGTTGATCTCTGCCTCTGACACGTTGTAGGTCATTAGGAAACGAGGCAAGGTTGTAACACTTTGTAGGAAAGGAACTTTGATATAAAGACCAGGTTCATCTCGAATTACTACAACTTCACCAAATTGACGTACCACTTTATATTCGCTCTCTTTCACCACATAGACATTAGCAAAACCTATAACGAGAATGGCAAAAATTATTGTCGCTACAATAATTTTCTTAAAATGTTTCTTTATATCCACTGGTTCGTTCGTTTTTGGAACATTTGTTTTTTTATTAAATTGTTCATTTAGTTTTTGTTCGATTTTTTCAAATGGGTTTTGATTTTTAGAATCCATTAATTGTTACCTCCTTCCTCAGTCGTTACTGGTGGAACTTTTAAAGTTTGCTGTAAAGGTAAATACTTAACCGTTTCACCAGTATCATTCATGATGTAAATTTGAGCATTTGGCAAGACTGCTTCAAGTGTTTCAATCACTAGTCGTTGTCTCGTAATTTCTTGATTATTTCTATATTCAGCATATAGTTTATTGAATACGGCCACTTCACCTAGAGCCTGTTCAATACGAGCTGTACGTTGACCTTCAGCACGAGAGTTAATCGCTGAAACTTCCCCGATTGCTTCACTCTCACGTTGGTTTAGATATTTATTCGCTTCATTTGTTTTGGTGTTTTTTGTTTCACGAGCGTCTGTTACTGCAGTAAAAGCTGATCGAACTTCTGCATTCGGCAATTCCACATCTTGAAGTTTGACTCCTAAAATGGAAATACCAATATCATATTTTTCAATAAGTGTTGCAAGCAAATCTCTCGTTTGAGCTTCTATATCAGCTTTTCCCGATGTTAACGCTTCATCTATTAGTGAGCTACCGATTATTGATCGAATAGATGCAGAAGTTGCATCATGCAATATTTCTTCCGGAGCTTCCGCATTAAATAAAAACTTTCCTGGATCAGTGATTTTCCATTGTACTACTAAATCCGTTAATACAATGTTTTCATCACCTGTAATCATTTTAGTTTCGTTATCGAAAGACACAATCTCACCGTCTGCAGATTGTTTATAACCAAACTGTAAACTAAATGTCTCTTTTGATAATATTTCTACTTTTTGCATTGGCCAAGGTAGTTTAAAATGCAAACCTGATTCTAAGATCGGTTCTTCTGCTTTACCAAATGTAATGATGACTGCTTGCTCTGATTCGTCAACTGTATACCACGATGTAAATACTGCAAAAAGTGCAATGACTCCTAAAATTGATAAAGTTATCGTCGCGACTAAGCGTTTGACACTCATCTATGTATCCCCCTTTTTCTATAACTCTAGTTGTCTTTACGGTTGGTTGGTTCAAAAGGTTTCAGAAACTTGAGTTTGTAATTTATTCCTGCTCAACAATTCAACACTTTATGACAAACACATGATGCATATTACGCGCAAAAGAAAAAAGAGTCCAAGAATGGGACTCTTTTTCACATGTAAGAAAGTATTTAAATTTATTGAGCCATGAATCCAGTATTCCCGGTATGTTAAGGAGTAGGTTCTAGTATGATACCGCTAATTTCCGCTCCAGGCGGACGCTTTCCATCGGGCGGGCGCAGCGATGCAGGAGCAGATGTTTTCCGCCGCCTTCCGCTTCAATCAAGTAAATGTTTTCGAATTGATCATAAAAGAAAATACAACTTAAAAAGAAGGGAGTGCAGAAAGTTACTGGACATATAAATAATAGAAAAATACAGTGGTTTGAATCATGAACACTGAAATACTGGTATTTTGAGCAAGTAGGATTTCTCTTTTTAGAAATAGTGTAGAAGAAGTATTCCTACTAGCTTTGTATCGCTCACGATTCAATTGATTGTCACTAAAATTAGAATTCGTTGCAATGATCGGGATTCAACTTGGAAACAAGTCTAATTTGTTCTTCTTTTGTATAGTCAATATTCGCTTTCTCTGAATAAGCTGTATCTCCAATAACCGTGTCTACGTCCATACCTGCTTGTTTACTTTTTTCAATCAATTCTTGTAAGTACTTGCCATCATTTTTTTCACCTGAAGTGATGACTGCCGCTATAATGATTCGCTCATTACTTAACGCAATATGTGTTTTATTAGATAGAAGAATTTTTTTGATGTAGACATACACTAGTTGACTGTAGTGGAAGGCGGCGACTCCTGCCGGAATAGCATGAGCTGAAGACCCTGGACTGAGAGTAGCGAAGGAAGCGGCTGAAGCCATGCCGGCGGAACGCGTCCGCCTGGAACGGAAATCAACGGGTTCCATATAAAAAGCGAGTAAGTGAACGACATATTGTTCACTTACTCGCTATGAAATCTTTTTGAGGACTTTTTCAGTGCCCTCCGCACTTGCCTGGTTTATCTTAATATGTTATTGGGGGTCTTACATATCTTAACAAGGTACTATGAACGTTTCATGAAGAACATGTGTATAATATGTTAATTTTGATGTTTAGGTAGTAAAATTCTAAATTCTGTACCTTTACCAGGCTCACTTTCAACAATAATCCGTCCATTATGTGCTTCTATTAAATGTTTAACAATTGCAAGTCCAAGTCCAGTACCACCCGAATTACGACTTCTCGCCCGGTCTATTCGATAAAAACGTTCAAATATACGAGGAATTTCTTTCTTGTCCATACCAATTCCTTCATCTCGTATTATGATAATTCCGTGTGTATCGCTTTCATGAAGTGATAAATACACAGAACTGTTCTCATGAGAATAGGTAATCGCATTTGTTAGTAAATTCATTACTACTTGAATTAAACGGTTCATGTCTCCATCAACTAAAACATCTCGCTTCATTCTGGATATGTAATTCATGTTTTTTATTTCTAATCTCGGCCTTGTCATTTCTGCTGCACGCGACATAACTTCAAGTAGACTAGTTCTGGAAAACTCTACGGAGAATCCATGTTGCTCAATTTTTGAAAGTTCGAGTAAATCTTCAATTAACATTTGCAATCGATTACTTTCTTTATAGATAATTTCTAAAAAGGATAACAAAATCTTCTCATCTTTCATTGCCCCATCAATTAAAGTCTCAGAAAATCCTTTAATAGATGTGATTGGTGTACGCAGTTCATGAGATACATTGGCTACGAAATCTTTTCTAATTTGTTCGAGACGTATTAAGTCTGAAATATCATGCATGACGATTACTACACCTAACCATCTTCCATGTTCACCTATTACTGGTGCTCCGTAAACTTCCTTATGACGAATTTCTTGTTGTATTTCAAGTGCTATTTGCTTACGCGAAGGTGATTCCATTAAAAATACATCATCTATAAACTTTTCGAACTCCTCTGGTAACCCAACACTTTTAAATAGTTCATCTTGAATATCATCCACACTAAATTCAAACTGATTGATAAAGGCTTTGTTTACAATACTAATTTGTCCATTTCTGTCGATCATCATTAAAGCACTCCCCATGTTTTCAATGAGAGTGTTTAGACGTTCCTGTTCCATTTCACGGACCTTAAACAATTCTTGTAGATTTCGGGCGAGCACATTTATAGAGGTACTTAGTTCGGCAGTACTTGACGTATCATCCTCATAAGCACGTGCTCGATAGTTCCCCTTAGCTAGCTCTATGGCAATTTCCGTAACGTTGTCGATTGGTTGTGCATAACGTTTTGTAAAATGATACGAGAGGATTATCATGGCGATTAATGCACTAGATAAAACAATTAACATTACCTTCCAAAGTTGATTATGTAAATCATAAAAATTGCTACCTGTATTATCATTGGAAAGAACTTCAATAATTTCATCTTTATATGTACCATCTAAAATGACATTTGAATTCTCGAAAATTAACATAATTTCTTCTGACTTTGCAATGGAATTTAATTGCAAAGAATTCTCTACATAAACAGGGAAAAACTGACTTAATATGATACCTAAGCCAGCTAAAACACATCCCACTATTAACGTAAAGGTTATAACTAATCTTCCTTGAAGTGATTTCATACCACTTTCGGCTCCTCAAATTTATAGCCAAGACCTCGAATAGTTTTAATAAATATTGGTTTTCGGCTATTGTCTTCAATTTTTTCTCGCAAATGACTAATGTGAACATCGACAATTCGCGTATCTCCTGCAAAATCATAATTCCACACAGCATTCAATAATTGATCACGTGTTACCACACGATTTTTATTTTCCATTAAAAATACAAGTAATTCAAATTCTTTTGGAGTGAATTCCAATGATTTTTCTAATAAAAACACTTCAAAGCGTTCCGGATAAACACGTAATGGGCCAAACTCAAAAGATTTATCTTGGTTTTCTTGAGTCTTTTCTATAGCTACGGTTGTAGTTCTTCTTAAAACAGCTTTCACGCGAGCTGTCACTTCTCTAGGACTGAACGGTTTAGTCATATAGTCATCAGCACCTAACTCTAGCCCTAACACTTTATCAAATTCGTCATCTTTTGCTGTTAACATAATGATAGGAGTATTAATCTTTTGAAGACGCAACGCTTTACACACTTCCATGCCATCCATTTTTGGAAGCATTAAGTCAAGGACAATTAGATCTGGTTTTCTCTCAAGAACAGCATTGTAACCTTCTTCCCCATCAAATGCTGTTTCAACTACAAAGCCAGCTTGCTCCAAATTATATTGAAGTAAGGTAACAATTGATGTTTCATCATCTACTACAAGAATTTTCTTTGTCATACTGTACCCTCCAAATCGATTCGAAACCCTATCTTATACAGAACAGACATCAGAAATTGTCCATCGTTTGTGATGTTAAACGATTTAATAAACGCGGAGGAGTTGAAGTGATTTTCCCCTCAATTACGGTGTCTCCATTTTCATTTGTGGCATTCACTTCAATCACTACTTGGTTTTTCTCTATATCCACAGAGATTACTTGTAATAAAAAATCAATAGTTGCGTAATGATAGGCAGGTTTTGGGAATATCAAGTGTTGTTCCACAATGTGTGAACCTGGTCCAGGCAAGTATTTCGTAATGGCTGAAGTCACTATTCCTGTTAACATGACAGATGGAACAATTGGTTTTTCATAGAAAGTTTGTGACGCAAAATCATGTTGAATATATAATGGGTTCCCATCGTTAGTAATCCCTAAATATAAAAGTAGATTTCTATCTTCAATTTTCTCTGTTAATTTAAGCTTTTCACCAACTGACATATCTTCCACTTTTCTTCCGAGTTTTCTTTTCTTTCCTAGTAGCATCCGTGTTCCCCCTTTGTACATCTTCTAACTTCATAGTATCAATAAGTATAAAAAAAATCGAGCAGGAATTTCCTACTCGATTTTCGTTATATAGATTCGTCAGCAATCAAAGTGTATGTTCATCAGAAGTGAGCATTGATTACACTAAAATATCCATTACATTACGTACAGATGCTGCTGATTTGTCTAACTCTGTTTTTTCAGCTTTAGTTAATTCTAGTTCAAAGATTTTTTCAATACCACCAGCACCTAAAATTGTTGGGACACCAATATAAATTCCATCGTATCCGTATTCACCTTCAAGATAAGCTATTGCAGGTAATACGCGTCGTTGGTCTTTAATAATCGCTTCGGCCATTTCAACTAAAGATGCTGCTGGTGCATAATAAGCCGATCCGTTACCAAGAAGGTTCACAATTTCTGCTCCACCTTTACGTGTACGGTCTACTATTTCTGCTAAACGGTCTTTTGAAATTAATGTTTCCAATGGAATCCCACCTGCGTAAGAATAACGCACTAAAGGAACCATGTCATCACCGTGGCCACCAAGAACGAAACCAGTGATGTCTTTAACAGACAAGTTTAATTCTTGTGCTACAAATGTGCGGAAACGTGCAGAATCAAGTACACCAGATTGGCCAATTACACGCTCTTTCGGGAAACCAGATTCTTTATATACAGTGTATGTCATCGCATCCACTGGATTTGTTAAAACAATAATGATTGTCTTTGGAGAATACTTAACAATTTCAGCTGTAACAAGTTTCATTATTTTTTGATTTGTTTGAACCAAATCGTCACGGCTCATACCGGGTTTACGAGCAATACCAGCTGTGATGATAACGATGTCAGAGTCTTTCGTCTCTTCATAATTAGAAGTACCTGTTACATTTGCATCAAATCCCTGAACAGGACCTGCTTCTAACATATCAAGGGCTTTCCCTTTTGTGGGGTTTTCCATTTGTGGTATATCAACTAATACAACATCTCCTAGCTCTTTTTGTGCTAGTAAAAAAGCTGTTGTTGCTCCTGTAAAACCAGAACCGATTACTGAAATCTTTTTACGTTTCATTGTCATAAGTAAACTCTCCCTTTATTCATATGGAAAGAGGGAGCGAATCCCTCTTTCTTTATTAGAACATGAAGACAAACTATTGTTACATATTGCTAATTAATTCTTCAGCGAACTGAGAACATTTCACTTCTGTAGCGCCTTCCATTAATCGGGCAAAGTCGTAAGTTACAACTTTAGAAGCAATTGTTTTTTCCATTGAGTCCATAACTAATTTTGCAGCTTCTGTCCAACCAAGATGCTCAAGCATTAAAACACCTGAAAGTATAACTGAAGATGGGTTAACTTTATCTAAACCTGCATATTTCGGAGCAGTACCATGAGTAGCCTCAAAAATTGCATGTCCAGTTTGATAGTTAATGTTTGCTCCAGGAGCAATACCAATACCACCCACTTGTGCTGCTAAGGCATCTGAAATATAATCTCCGTTTAAGTTCATTGTAGCTACTACATCAAATTCTTTTGGACGAGTTAGAATTTGTTGTAAGAAGATATCAGCAATTGAATCTTTAACAAGAATTTTACCAGAAGCTATTGCATCAGCTTGCGCCTTGTTCGCAACTTCAGTACCTTGTTCTTCTTTAATTTGATCATATTGATTCCAAGTGAACGTCTGATCACCAAACTCTTGTTCAGCAACTTCATACGCCCAATTCTTGAAAGCTCCTTCTGTGAACTTCATGATATTCCCTTTATGAACAATAGTTAAAGACTCGCGACCTTCTTTAATGATGTACTCAAGAGCAGAGCGTATTAAACGCTTTGTTCCTTCTTCAGAAATCGGCTTAATTCCAATTCCAGAAGTCTCAGGGAAGCGGATATTTTTTGTACCCATTTCATTTTGTAGGAAATTAATAATTTTTTTAACTTCTTCAGATCCTTGAGCGTACTCAATACCAGCATAGATATCTTCTGTATTTTCACGGAAAATAACCATGTCTACATCTTCAGGACGTTTTACTGGAGAAGGAACACCTTCAAAGTAACGAACTGGACGTAGACAAGTGTATAAATCTAATTCTTGACGTAGAGCAACGTTTAAAGAACGAATTCCTCCGCCAACTGGTGTTGTTAAAGGTCCTTTAATAGCAATTAAATATTCTCGAATTACATCTAAAGTTTCACTTGGTAACCATTCACCTGTTTGGTTAAATGCCTTCTCACCAGCTAATACCTCTTTCCACACGATTGACTTTTCGCCATTATAAGCTTTGCTAACTGAAGCTTCTAAAACTCGTGCAGCTGCAGACCAAATATCTGGTCCAATTCCATCTCCTTCAATATAAGGAATGATTGGATTGTTTGGTACTTGAAGTACACCGTTTTCTACTGTAATTTTACCGCCGTTTGTCATGAATAATTTCCTCCTATATACACGATCATTGACTTATACCCTAGGAATTCTAATTCAGAACCTCTTAAAGTACAGCCCTCAAAGAATGTGTTTTTAAAATTAACGTTCTGTTACTGGTACATATTTTTGCATTCCAGGTCCAATATATTCTGCACGAGGACGGATTAAACGGTTATCAGAGTACTGCTCTAAAATATGAGCTAACCACCCTGAAACACGTGATACTGCAAAGACTGGTGTGAACAGGTCATGATCAATGTTTAATGAATGGTAGACTGACGCTGAATAGAAATCTACATTCGGTGGAAGGTTTTTTTGTCCTGTTACGATACTATCAATTTTGATAGACATTTCGTACCATTTTTCTTCTCCACGAATTTTTGTTAATTTTTGCGACATTTCACGTAAGTGTTTTGCACGTGGATCCCCTTTTTCATACACACGGTGACCGAAGCCCATAATTTTTTCTTTGTTGTCTAGTTTTTTATTGATATACGACTCAACATTTTCAACTGAATCAATCTCCATCAACATCTTCATAACTTGCTCGTTTGCCCCACCATGAAGAGGTCCTTTTAGAGCACCAATTGCTGCAACAACACCAGAATAAATATCAGATAGTGTTGCGACACAAACACGTGCTGTAAAAGTAGAAGCATTTAATTCATGGTCTGCGTGTAATACTAATGCTTTGTTGAAAGCTTCTTCCTCAATAGCCTCAGGTACTTTACCATTTAGCATGTACAAGAAATTGGCTGCAAAACTTAAATCATTTTTAGGGGCAATTGGTTCCTGTCCTTTACGAACACGAGCAAAAGCAGTTACTAAAGTCGACATTTTTGCTTGAAGTTGAATAGCCTTTAGGTAGTTCGCTTCTACCGACATATCTTCCGCTTTATCATCATACAATCCAAGCATAGATGCTGTTGTACGAAGCGCTGTCATTGGATGAACTTTATCAATTGGATACGTTTTAAAATGGTTTAATATCTCTTGAGGTACAGCCATATTATCCGCTAATTGTTGTTTAAGTTCAGCTAATTCTGCTTCTTTAGGCAGGCGTTTATGCCATAATAAATAAATTACTTCTTCAAAACTTGCATGCGCTGCTAAATCGTCAATATCATAGCCAACATATGTAAGTGTGTCATCAATGATTGAGCTGATAGCTGATTGCGTTGCTACCACGCCTTCGAGTCCTTTGGTTGATGTCATTTATATCGCTCCTTCTGAGTTTAAATTCATCCTTCCACAAAAAAATGCAGAATGATGGATCATCTGCTTAATTGAACATTTTATTGAATCGCTTACATTGCCATTATAATCATTTTTGACTGATTTGTGAATAAAAATGCCTTAATTTATATAAGTTTCATAAAATATTATGATTTCCACATACGTAGCATAAGATAAATGTTAATAATAAAACCCATTAAAAATTTTTGGAGGTAGAATAGTGTATGGAAATATAACAGTCTTTCTGAAAAAATGGATTCCAATTTCAATCATCTTAATCTTGGCTTGGTTCATATACCCTGTTACTGTTGCAATACTAATTGCATATTTTTTACACCCAATTGTGAGTTGGTTACATAAAGTAAGTAGGTTACCTAGATGGATTACCGTAATAATATTTGAAAGTGCTTTGCTTGCGTCCGTATTAATTGGCGCTACACTAGTGTTTAAAGAACTCTTTGAACTTGTTTATCCTCTTCGCTTTCACTTAGAGGAATTACAAATCTTCCTGCATACCAATCAAGCTTATTGGAAGTCTGGAATTGAAGCTCTATCAATGGTGAGTGAAAGTTTTTTCCGGAAAGTAACATTATTTATTCAACATTTGCCAGAAAGTTTTATCGAAAGTTTTGTGTTTTTAGTTGCCCTCTTCTTCTCTTTAAATGAGTCTTTAAAATCTAGGACCTGGTTTTTTATTTATATTCCTACCATTACTAAAAAGACTTTAAAGCCAATCTTTTTAACTGCAACGGATCTTTTTGAGAAGTTTACTAAAGTTGAAATCTTATTGTTTTTAACGACTTTCTTGCAACTTGCCATTGGCTTTTATGTTCTTCAATTTACATCTCCAATTGGTTTAGCATTTTTAATTTCTCTAGCTGATGCACTACCATTTGTCGGGACAGGCATAGTTTTAATACCAATGGCTGCTTTTTTCTTGTTGACAAAACAAACGAGCCTTGGAATTATCATACTTTTAATATATGCATTTATCTTGTTAACTAGACAATTATTAGAATCTTTTCTTTGGGCAAACACAATGCATATACGTGCAGTCCATGTATTTTTCATTAGTGCATGTTCCCTACTTTTGTTTGGTGTTCCTGGTATACTACTTAGTCCCTTTTTTTTACTAGCAGCTGTTCATTTTAGGCAACACCATTGGTTTACATAACAATAATTTGTCCTTTTTTAGTTTTTGTGCGAATCCACTTATAGACAATCGGCTTGAATAACTGCCTTGTTGGTGAAAATAGAAACATGAACCCAAATATATCGGTCATAAAACCTGGAGATAATAACATAAGGCCACCTGCAAATATAAATAATGCATTGACCATTGCATCCCCTGGAGCTTGGAAACTTTTCATTTGGATTTGTACATCACGAATTGCCTTTAAACCTTGTTTTTTCGCTAAAAAAGCGCCCAGAATTCCTGTTGCAAGAATTATCAGTATGGTAGTCAACAAACCGAAGGCATTTTCAGCCCATAATAAAATACTAATTTCTATTACAGGAACAACTATTAAAATTAATACTAACCACTTCATTTTCAACATCTCCTAAAAATGCCTCAACACTTATTCGGTGTAGAGGCATTTTATTTTAATTATGTTCAAAAAGAGTTATGAAAATTTCCGTATATGGAAATCTTATTATGAACTCCTAACCAGTGGCACAAAAGAGTTGTAAATGATTTTGTCTCAAAATAAATAAATTAAATCACTATTTTATTGAAGTTATAAAACGCTTGCATGTCCTTGATAAATTACTCCTGATTCCGCATCCATAGTAATATCTTGACCATTTCCAATTTTCTTAGTGGCATTTTTCACTCCAACTATTACAGGGATACCAAGACTTAAACCTACTACTGCTGCGTGACTAGTGAGGCCACCTTCTTCAGTGATTAGTCCAGCGCATTTATTAATTGCTGGCATCATATCTCGGTCAGATCCGATGGTGACAATAATAGCGCCTGTAGTGTCGACATTTAATAAATCCTGTGCATTATTTGCCACGATAGTACGTCCGAATGCGACCAATTTCCCTATCCCTTGCCCTTTTGCTGCTATGTCGCCAATCATGTGGACTTTCATTAAGTTTGTCGTTCCTGCTTCTCCTACTGGCACACCAGCTGTAATAATGACAAGGTCACCGTGCTTCACATAGTTGTGTTTTAAACTTTCTTCAACTGAAAGCTCTAAAATTTCATCGGTAGAACCAACTTTTTCACCAACAATAGGGAATACACCCCAAACTAGAGTTAACATTCGAGATGGTCTCTCCGTAGAAGTTACAGCAATGATTGGAGCACTTTGTCGATATTTTGAAATCATTTTAGCTGTATGACCACTTTCAGTTGGTGCAATAATTGCTTTGGCTCTTAAATTGATAGATGTATGGGCCACAGCTTGACCTATTGCATCAGTCATACTTACTTTTTTATTTTTACTTTTAGCTGTAACGATTGCACGGTAGTCAAGAGCATCTTCAGTACGAATTGCTATTTTGTCCATCATAACTACTGATTCTACAGGATACATACCTGCTGCTGTTTCTCCTGATAACATAATCGCATCTGTACCATCAAAGATTGCATTTGCGACATCACTTGCTTCAGCACGCGTTGGTCGAGGATTACGTTGCATAGAATCTAACATTTGTGTTGCGGTTATGACCGGTTTTCCTGCATCGTTACATTTGTTGATTAATCTTTTTTGCACTAAAGGAACTTCTTCAGTAGGTATTTCTACGCCTAAATCTCCACGTGCGACCATTAAACCATCAGATACTAAAATAATAGAATCAATATTATCGACACCTTCTTGATTCTCTATTTTCGGTATAATATGAATGTACCCACCATTATTTTCTTCAAGCAATTGGCGAATTTCCATAACATCTTTTGCACGACGAACAAAAGAAGCAGCAATAAAATCAACACCTTGTTCAATGCCAAACAGAATATCTTGTGCATCTTTATCTGTCATTCCAGGTAGTTGCACGGAAACACCGGGAACATTAACCCCTTTTTTATTTTTTAAAGTACCCGAGTTAGATACTACTGTATGAATCAAACCTGCTGCTTGATCAATACTTGATACTCGAAGTTCAATTAATCCATCATCCAATAATATGATTGAACCTTCATTGACATCCTCAATTAACTGTTCATATGTTATCGAAAAAACTTCTTTAGTCCCCAAAACTTCGGTCATCGAAATTGCTAAAGATTGTCCTGTTTCTAATTCTATTCCATCATTTTGCATTTGGTGCGTTCGTATTTCAGGACCTTTTGTATCAAGCAATATGCCTACAATTTTCCCTGTTTTTTTCGAAGCTGCACGAATGCGTTTAATGCGTTCTCCGTGTTCCTCATGATTTCCATGTGAAAAATTTAGCCGGGCAACATTCATTCCTGCTTCAATTAATTTTTCTAAGATTTCTGGTGTTTCACTAGCTGGACCTATGGTACATACAATTTTTGTTTTTCTCATAATTTATCCTCTCTACTACTCTAAATGGCTAATTCTTTTGATAATTTATACATTGATAAATCTGCATAATGCTTTCCATTGAAAGCTTCTGTCATTGAATATTCTACCACTTGATGGTTTCTCATGCCAATAGCAAGACCTCCATGCCCTTCCATCAAAGCCTCGACTGCTTTAGCCCCAAAAAGGCTGGCTAATACACGATCTCGAGCAGATGGGGAGCCCCCACGTTGGATGTGTCCAAGAACAGAAATGCGTGTTTCAATATTCCCTTGCTCTTTTAATAAATTTGCAAATTCATTAGCAGACATTACGCCTTCTGCTACTATGATAATACTATGTTTTTTTCCTCGATCATGACCACTACGTAATCTCTTTAATATATCTTGTATGTCAAATGATACTTCAGGTATAAGAATCGTTTCTGCACCTCCAGCTAAACCAGCCCAAAGTGCTAAATCACCCGCACCTCTCCCCATTACTTCGATAATAAATGTCCGTTCATGAGACGTCGCTGTGTCTCTAATTTTATCGATTGCTTCTATGACCGTATTTAGCGCTGTATCAAAACCAATAGTATAATCTGTTCCAGGAATATCATTGTCAATCGTACCAGGGACCCCTATACTTGGTAAACCTTTAGATGTTAAAGCCATTGCTCCACGGTAAGAACCATCACCACCAATGACGACGAGGCCTTCTATGCCATGTTTCTTCATTTGCGCTATAGCCTTTTGTTGTCCTTCTTCGGTTATGAACTCGAGACATCTTGCTGAATGTAACTTTGTACCACCTCGTTGAATAATATCCCCAACATATCCTAAATCAAGCCGTTCAATTTTCCCATCGATTAATCCTTGATAACCATTATAGACACCCATTACTTCTATGTCATGATAAATAGCTTTTCTAACCACTGCACGCAAGGCTGCATTCATGCCGGGTGCATCGCCACCACTTGTTAAAACACCTATCCTTTTCATACTAAATATTCCTCCTCACTTAAACTAGCTAGACTTTACCTTGCTTAAATATAACCGACAAAAATAAGGATGCAATAAACACATCCTCATTCAGAAAATTCACCAATAGATTTAAATTTATAATATCTATTGTCAATTAATTCTTCTTCACTTAGTTTATTTAAAAATTCTATTGAACGTTCCAATGTTTCTTTTAGGAAGATTGCTTGTTGTTTTGGGTCGCGGTGTGCTCCACCAGTTGATTCTTGTATCACTTCATCGACGATGCCCATTTCTTTTAAATCAGGCGCTGTAATTTTCATTGCTTCTGCTGCTTGTTGTGCAAGTGCCGCATCTTTCCATAATATAGCAGCAGCTCCTTCTGGTGATATAACTGAGTACGTAGAGTTTTCTAACATATGAATATGGTTTGATACTCCTAGTGCTAATGCACCACCACTTCCACCTTCTCCAATGACAACACTTATGACAGGAACTTTTAAACCGGCCATCTCAAATAAGTTACGAGCAATCGCTTCACTTTGTCCACGCTCTTCTGCAGCTTTTCCAGGATAAGCGCCTTTAGTATCAATAAAACAAATAATTGTACGACCAAATTTTTCTGCTTGTTTCATTAAACGTAAAGCTTTTCGGTATCCTTCTGGATGGGGTAATCCAAAATTACGACGAATATTTTCTTTTGTGTCTTTGCCACGTTGATGACCTATGATTGTAACAGGTAATCCATTAAATGCGGCAATGCCTCCAACAATTGCTTCGTCGTCACCGTAAAGTCGGTCACCATGAAGTTCAATGAAATCTGTGAAAATTTCACCAATGTAGTCTAGCGTGGTAGGACGTTCGGGATGGCGGGAGACTTGCACACGATCCCAAGTTTGCATATTGATATATATATCAGTCTCTAGTTTTTTTAGTCTATCCTCTAAGTTTTGAATTTCAGATGACAAGTCTACCTCAGAATTTGTGGTAAAGTCTTTTAACTCACTAATTTTTTCACGTAGTTGAATGACTGGTTGTTCAAAAGGAAGTGTCTTAACCATATTATTTTTCTCCTTTCGAATGAAGTTTCACGAGTGTTGATACAGTTTCATTCATTGTTGAACGATGAACAACTGCATCCAACTGACCATGTGCTAATAAAAACTCCGCGGTTTGAAAATCTTCCGGAAGTTTTTCTCGAACAGTCTGTTCAATAACACGTCTACCAGCAAATCCAATTAATGCTTTGGGTTCTGCTAAATTTATATCCCCTAATGAAGCAAAACTTGCCGAAACGCCACCAAATGTAGGATGTGTCAAAATCGAAATGAATAAATTTCCTTTTTCACTATGACGTTTGAGTGCCACACTCGTCTTTGCCATTTGCATTAAAGATAGAACGCCCTCTTGCATTCGTGCTCCTCCACTAGCTGTGAATATAATAAATGGTACTCCTTGGTTAGTCGCGGTTTCAACAGCACGAGTAATTTTCTCACCAACTACAGAACCCATAGACCCCATCCGGAAATGAGCATCCATAATAGCTATTACTACTTTGCGTCCATCAAGCAAACCAGTTCCAGTTAATACAGCTTCATTTAATCCTGTTGTTTTACTGTCTGATTTAATTTTCTCTGTATAACCTGGGAAATTAAGTGGATTGACCGTTTGTAAATGATCATCCATTGAAATAAAAGTTCCTTCATCCAAAACAATTGCTACACGTTCATACGCTGTCATTTTGTAATGATGTTCGCATGCTGGACAAACTTTTTTATTTTCCATTAAATTTTTCGTTAAGATAATATGTTTACATTCCGGACATTTTGTCATAAGACCTTCAGGAACATCTGTTTTTGATGTATTATTTGGAATCTTCGCATACTTTTCTTTACGGTTTCTTGAAAATATATCACGAATCATGTAGTCTCTCTCCCTTGTGATAACCAAGCTGTCCATGTTGTATATGAACGAATAGCTTGATCAGTCTCTCCATTAATAATGGCAGTTAATAATTTTTGTATATAGGATTTTTCTTCTATTTCAGAATGCCCTTGATAAGGTTCTCCACCATATTGTTTTAATAAAAACCACATTTTCAGTGATAACCGATTATTACTTGAAATCAAAATCTCTCGAATTAAATCTTCACGTACTATTGTTCCATCATCTCTTAATTGATTAAGTAAACCTACCCATACAGGTAGCTGATTTAAAGTGTTTGATTCTACAACAATACGAATCGCTTCTTTTTCATGTATTTCTCGCGTTACATGTACATCTAGCATCGTTCTCGCATCTTGCATAATGAATGTTGATAGTACTTCAACTAGCTTATGTTTTCGAAAATCTGTTAGAAAAGTACCCTCTCCACGTTTAGTTTCAATTAACCCTAAAAGTTCCAAACTCCGAAGTGCTTCTCGAACGGTCGATCTCCCGACTTGCAGTCGTTCCGCAAGTTCACGTTCAGAAGGAAGTTTCCCACCTGGTCGTATGTTTTCTTTTTGAATAAGAGTACGAAGTTCTTGAACGATTTGTAAATACATTTTGGTCGATTGATTAGCCATATTCACGCCTCTGACTTCCATTTTTTTCAAAGTGGTCTGACCACTCAATGTCTTAATCATACAAAAAAAATGCTTATGATGCAATGAAAAATAGAAAAAGACCTCAAATAAAATAGAGGACACTTATAAATTTCACCATATTAAATAAACAGCTTCAACGCTTTGTGGGTGCTTTCCGCGAGAATCCGTACAGTGTCAGTCTTCTCTATCAGGCTACCACTTGTATGGCGCCTCTGCTGATTCTAGATAGGATTATTGTTCAATAACAGTAATACAAATTAGGAGGAAATTGGTTTGTTGCAACGAAATCGTGAAAGTTGCAACCAAATGATAAAAGTTGCAACCAAAATACTTTTCGCTCCATATAACTATGAAAAACTTTAGGAGACAATTGGTTTGTTGCTCCATTCTAATGAAAAGTTGTCACAATTGAACAAAAGTTGCCATATCGGACCAAAAGTTGCCACACTTCTGCGAATAGTTGCCCCTATCGTAGCTCTTTTTGCAAAAAATCGTTTAATAATCTTGATGTAAGGAGCCATGGCCATATTCGCAGTAAACTTCAAACGAATTATGACATTAATTAAGCAGTCAGAGTAAACAATATGAAAGAAAAGGCGACATTTCGTTCAAAATCGAACGAAATGTCGCCTTTTCAATTCAAACACACTTACAGATTTTTAAAAGTTGTTCAGTGGTCACAATAAATTTGCAGTGTAATTATTTTGACAATGCCTGAATATTTTTAACAATAATTTGAGATTTGCCTTGTCTCCACTCCACAGTGCCTTCTATTAGTATGACAGCCTGTTCTTTTAAAAGAAGATTATAACGTACATAGTCTTTTGGGAAAATGGTGCATGATACATCAGATGTTTCGTCTTGAACGACTACAAATGACATAGACTCGCCTTTTTTCGTGCGAATTCTACGAATTTCCTCAATCATCCCAACAATTGTAATTGCATGGCCATTACGCGCATTCTTTATTTCCTGTATAGACATTACGTCTAATTGCAATTCTTTTTTAAACCTCTCCACAGGGTGATTAGACAGATATAAACCAAGTGTTTCTCGTTCATATTGAAGTTTCATCATTTCAGGCATTTCTGAGTTTCTTACATACTTGGGTTTACCAAAAGAATTAACATCGCCATCAAATAGGTCCTGCTCAACACTTGGTCTTACTAGTTCTGCATATTTAACTGCAGCATCAAGCGTTCCTAGTAAAGTTGAACGATCTTTACCAAATTCATCAAGCGCGCCAGCCTTTATTAATGGTTCAATTTGTTTTCTAGAAAATTGCTCTGCGGATAAACTTGCTGCGAGTTCAAAAATATCTTGCCACTTTTGCTTCTGATGTTTACGGTTCTCCATTAGCTCTCTTAAAAAAACATTGGATACGCCCTTCACAGCAGATAAACCGAATCTAATTGCCCCATTTTCTACACGGAATGATATTGTGCTTTTGTGAATAGAAGGCGGTAGAAGAACGATGTTATGCTCTTTAATTTCTAGTATCAAACGCATGACTTTTTCTTGATTTCCGGTTGCAGCAGTCAGCAATGATGCGTAAAAATATGCAGGATACTGTACTTTTAAGTATGCCATTTGATATGAAATTAAGCTGTATGCAACAGCATGGCTTTTTGGGAATCCGTAATCTGCAAAGCGCACAATTAGATCATATACATCATTTGCTTCCTGTTTAGTTGAATGATTTCGCTGTGCACTTTCAACAAAATGTCGGCGTTGCTCATCTAAAACTTGGCGATTCTTTTTACTTACTGCCCGTCTTAAGATGTCCGACTCACCAAAAGTAAAACCGGCCATTTTAGATGCAATTTGCATAATTTGTTCTTGATATACAATAACTCCATACGTTTCTTTCAAAATCGGTTCAAGGATTGGATGTAAGTATACCGTTTCTTCTTGTTGATGCTTTCGACGTTTATATGTAGGAATATTATCCATTGGGCCAGGCCGATACAAAGCATTCACTGCAACTATATCTAGAAAATGAGTAGGTCTAATATCACGTAGCGCTTGTCTCATGCCATCTGATTCCAATTGGAATACACCCGTTGTATCACCTTGTTGAAGAATTTTAAATGTAGTTTTATCATCGAGTGGAATTTTCTCAAAATCTAACCACTTCTTCTGATCATACCAAATCATAGAGCGAATTCTCTCGAGAATGGTTAAGTTTCGCAATCCAAGAAAGTCCATTTTCAACAAACCACTTTGTTCTACTTCTTTCATCGACCACTGTGTTAGATAAATACCATCTTGTCCTTCTTCGATCGGTAAAAGTTCCACTAAAGGACTTGGTGATAAGACAACCCCTGCTGCATGGGTTGAGGTATTTCTCGGCAGTCCCTCTAGCTCTTTAACAGTGTCATACCATTTTTGATGTATAGGATCTAATTCAATCCATTTCTTCAAGTTAACAGAAAGATTCACAGCTTCTTCGAATAAAATTCCAGGTTTATTAGACAGTTGTTTTGCGATCATCTCAAGAACAGAACTATCAAATCCAAATACACGTGCTACATCTCTTGCTGCTGCCTTTGCAGACAATGTACCAAATGTCACGATTTGGGCAACATGAAATTTGCCGTATTTTTTCGCCACGTATTGAATGACTTCATGTCTCCGATGATCAGTGAAATCAATATCAATATCAGGCATAGTAATTCGTTCGGGATTTAAGAAACGCTCAAATAATAATCCATATTCGAGTGGATCAACATGCGTTATGTATAACGAATAGGCAACGAGAGAACTTGCAGATGACCCACGACCAGGGCCTGTTAAAATCTGGCTTTTTTTAGCATATTCCATAAAATCGGCCACAATCAAAAAGTAATCAGCATATCCCATTTGATTAATAACTTTAAGCTCCATATCTAGTCTAGCTTTATATAAATCCGTGAATTCGATTAAACGAGATTCAAGTCCTGCGATGCACTTTTCTAGCAAAATATCTTCTACTTGAATGTTTTCTGGTACAGGGAATTTCGGCATATGGAGTTGGGTAGTATTAAGTTCAACATGACAGCTCTGTAAAATAAGTTCTGTTTGTTGAAGCCATTCAGGATGATCGGAGAACCACTCAATCCATTGTTGACGTGTGGGCATATAATAATGTTCATGGTCAGGCTTTTGTCGTTTGGTATCGCTAAGTTTCACACCATTAACAATCGCTTGGCCCACCTCAAATGCAAATGCATCTTTTGCATGGATATAATTTGCTCGATGGGTTGCAATTAATCTGATTTGTCTTGTTTCACATTGTTCAATAAATTCAACTTCATCATTAGAAACGTTTCCGCCCGGTCTTGCAATTCCACCTAAAAGATTAGATCCTACACATGACTTCAATGAATCTAGAATTGTGTCTATTAATTCTTGATTAATAAATTTTGACATTGCTATGACCACGTAACAATCTTCTTTATAGGCTTGAAGCCATTTAATAGGAAGTGCAGAAAGTGCTTTAACTTCTATTGCACTACTGATTTTCAAAAGATTTTGATAACCAGTTTTTGACTTTGCATACAATTGCACTTCTACAATTATCTCTTCCGTAATTTCAACATGGCAGTTTAACCCAATCACTGGATGAATACCCGCTTTTTTAATAGCTTGATAAAATGGCAAAATTCCATATAATCGCTTATTCATAATAGCTACTGAGGTTGCTTGTTGTTGCTGAAGAAATGGAATCAATGCCTCCAAGCGAATCGTACTATTCAGTAGGTCAGCTGATGTCCCTACTTGTGGATAAACTGGATTCATTGTTCCTCCCCCTTCAACTTTACTCACATATTTCTTTTAACTTAGCGATAACTTCATCAGATTCACTCCAAGAATAAATAGAAGCTCCTGATGCGAGAGGATGTCCTCCACCGTTATATTGTTTAGCCAATTCATTGATAATCGGGCCTTTTGAACGTAATCTTACTCGTATTTGATCCTCTTCTTCAATAAACATTATCCAAGCTTTAATTCCTTTTACATTTCCAAGGGATCCAACTAATAAAGAAGTTTCAGTTGCTGATACACCATATTCCTCTAATAATTCTTGCGGTAATTTAATATAAGCCGCCCCGTTGTCATCCATAACGAATTGTTGATAGATATGTCCTTGTAAATGTAATAATTTTCTTTCCACTTCATACATCCCGTTAAATAGCTCCGTACGATCAAAGTTATATTTAATTAGATCGCCAGCAATTTCAAATGTTTTTTGACTTGTACTATGAAACATAAAACGACCAGTATCCCCGACAATTCCGGCGAACAAAACACGGGCAGCATTATCAGTCATTTGCCAGTTTGCAGTTGTTTTTCCTTCTTCATATAACTCATAGATCATTTCACTTACTGAACTTGCTTGAGTATTAACCCATAACAAATCTCCATATGCATCATCATTTGGATGATGATCAATCTTAATTAGACTTGCACCAGTTGAATATCGTTGGTCATCTATACGCTCAGTATTGGCAGTATCCGTAACGATAACGAGTGCGCCTTCATATTGGTCATCAGTCACTTGGTCAGGTTTCTCTAGAAAATCTAAGGATTCTTCGTGTTCTCCAGTTACAAAAATTTGTTTATCCGGATAGCTTGCCTGTAAAATCTCTCTCAATCCAAATGTTGATCCATAAGCATCAGGATCTGGTCGAACATGTCGATGAATAATAATTGTTTTATAACTTGATATTGTGTCAATGATTTGACGTTTCATGCATTTTCCCCCGATATGCGTGATTAGCATTCGCAATTCCTCCAAAATGTCGATACAATAATGACAGTTTCATTTATTAACAGGAGGCTTACAATGCTAAATACAGTTTTTGTTTTTATTATTGTCATTTCGTTTGTTTTTTATTTTTACTTTAAAACAAAACAAATTCGTAGCAACTTACCTATTGCCAAGAAATGGTATTCAAATTGCGCATTAGTTTCACTTGGCAGTTTGTTGTTTTTCTTTGGTTTAAACCAAATCTTTCTATTTCCAACGACACTAACTTATGTTATCTCGGGTTTGTTTATCGTTATTGGATTGTTCACGATGGTATATTATTATCGTGTTGCAAAGCATTATGGACAATTTGTTCAAGAAGAATTTCATTTAAACCAAAAGTGATGCTATCTAGCATCACTTTTGATTTAAAGAGGTCTTCCATTTTGGTGAAGGCTTGCTCATCTCCACCATATTAGCGTTCTAATAATTGGAAAAGCATCATGGCTTTTCCGACTAGAACGTTTCCAACATAGCCATCAAATTCCATTTTAACAAATTTTCGACTCATGTCTAAAATACGCGGACGAACAGTTAAAACACTATCCATCTGAACAGGTTTTATAAAGTAAATGGTCATATTTTCAACCACACTTTCTCCCCGCTTCCGACTCTTCAATACATAGCTACCTACTTCAGATAACAAAGTTGTAAATGCTCCATATGAAATCGCACCAAATTGATTGGTCATTTGAGGACTAACTGTGAATTCCACCGCAAGTTCATCTTCTTGTAGCACTTTCATTTGATTTCTGACAATATCATCAATAGTTTCCCCATGATGGGGTTGACGTTGGGTTGACTGTAAAGCTTTCAGTACATCCTGGCGACTGACCACGCCTTTTAATATGGCGTGATCATTGGTTACTGGCATTAGGTCGATACCTTCCCAAATCATCCGATGACTTGCTGTTGCTACACTCGTTTTCATCGTGACCGTAATTGGGTTTTTTGTCATAGCTTTTTCAATTGAATCGCTGTGCTCTTTACCCATTACATCTCTTGCTGTTACAATTCCGACCACTTTTTGATTCTCATCAATTACAGGGAATCCACCATGCTTCGTTTTAGAATTTTTGACATGATATGCATTTATATCGTCGCTTGCATATAAAAAATTTGTTTCTTTATACGGTACAAATATATCTTCAATAAATAAAATTTCTTTTTTAATTAATTGGTCATATATTGCTCGGTTAATCATGGTACCCACTGTGAAAGTATCGTAACTTGTGGATATAATCGGAAGTTCTAATTCATCCGCCAACTTTTTTGAAGATTCGGATGCATCAAATCCACCAGTTATCAATACTGCTGCACCAGCTTTTAGTGCCGTAAAATGAGCTTTCGTTCGATTTCCCACAATTAGTAAACTACCTGCATCGGTGTAACGCATCATGTCTTCCAATTGCATCGCACCAATTACAAATTTGGTTAACGTTTTATGTAAACCTTTTTTCCCACCCAACACTTGTCCATCAACTATTTTCACAACTTCTGCATAAGTTAGTCGCTCGATATTTTCTTTCTTCTTCTTCTCAATTCGAATGGTTCCAACCCGTTCAATTGTACTAACATACCGCTGGGATTCTGCCTCTTTAATTGCACGATATGCTGTACCTTCACTCACTTGAAGTTCTTTAGCAATTCGTCGAACAGAGATCTTATCTCCAACGGGTAAAGATTCAATGTACTGTAATATTTGTTCGTGTTTTGTAGTCAAATAATCACCTATTTCCCAAACAATCGTTCTATTCTAAGTGTATCACAAACTACTCCATTTATTACTACATAAAAACACACGGAAGTCACTGACTTTCCGCGCATTTTTTTTATAATTCTATACCTTCTCCTGAACTCAGCACGTGAACAGTCACGTCTTTAACAAGCTCTTTAAAATTCTGTGGATTTTGTTTGATTGGTGGGAACGTATTAAAGTGAATAGGTACAACTGCTCTTGGCTTCAATAACTCTACTGCATAAGCAGCATCTTCAATCCCCATCGTAAAGTTATCACCAATTGGCAAAAATGCTAAATCAATAGAATGACGTTCACCGATTAACTTCATATCACCAAATAATGAAGTATCCCCAGCATGATAAATAGTTTTATCTTCTGCCGTAAATAAAATACCTGCGGGCATTCCTGTATAGATAATTTCTTTGTCTTCAGTGATGTAGGCAGAACCGTGAAATGCTTGTGTTAATTTCACTTTTCCAAATTCAAATTCTTTTGAACCACCTATGTGCATCGCGTGTGTTCTTACTCCTTGCCATGATAGATAAGTAGCAAGTTCATTGGGTGCTACCACAAGAGAATCATTCGCTTTTGCTAATGCTACAGTGTCTCCAACATGATCATTATGACCATGTGTTAATAAAATCACATCTGGTCTTTCCTCTTTAACAATTAAATCTGTTAAGTCGTTACCTGTAATAAATGGATCGATTAATATCGTGTAGTTACCAGTTTTTATTTTGACAATTGAATGTCCATGAAAAGAAACATACATATGTTCAAACCTCCTTTATATTACTAGTTTATATTCGATATAAATGTATAGATTCCTGTTTTTTGATATGCTAGACGGTAGATAATTAGAATAGGAGTGCTAATATGAATAAACTAAACCGAATATCTTCATTTTTAACAGACAACAATGTTGACGCAGCATTTATTACTAATCCAGATAATGTATTTTACGTTTCCGGATTTCGTAGCAACCCCCATGAACGTATACTAGGTGTTGTTCTGTTTAAAGATGCAGACCCTCTAATGATTTGTCCTAAAATGGAAGTACCAGATGCAAAGGCTGCTGGGTGGGCATTTGATATCGTTGGTCATCAAGACACCGATAATCCTTGGGAATTATTAAAAGAAGCCATTAACAAGAAAGGCATTCCTATTTCACAACTGGCAATTGAAAAATCACATTTGACTGTTGAACGTTTAGATGCCTTGCAAGAATTGTTCCCACAAGCTTCCTTTACACGTTTAGACGACCTTCTAAACATGATGCGTGTAATAAAAGATGAAAACGAATTATCCATTCTTCGTCAAGCGGCGGAATATGCTGACTACGCAATACAAGTTGGAGTAAGTGAAATTGCAGAAGGAAAGACAGAACTTGAAATTCTAACTGCTATTGAACTTGCTCTAAAGAAAAAGGGAATCTCACATATGTCATTTGATACGATGGTATTAATTGGACCTAAAACCGCTTCACCACATGGAAAACCAGGTGATCGTAAAATACAAAAAGGTGATTTCATTTTGTTTGATTTGGGTGTAGTTTATAAGGGATATTGTTCAGATATTACTCGGACAGTGTCGTTTGGTGAACCTACGGATGAGCAAAAAGATGTCTATGAAACAGTTAGACGAGCTGAACAAGATGCAGTAGATGCCGTAAAACCGGGAGTCCGTGCGATGGATTTAGATAAAATTGCACGCGATGTTATAACACAAGCTGGGTATGGGGAATTTTTTACACATCGCTTAGGCCATGGTCTTGGGATTTCTGTTCATGAGTACCCTTCTGTAACAGGGAATAATGAACTGCTATTGACTGAGGGGATGGTGTTCACAATTGAACCTGGAATTTATGACCCTAAGATTACTGGAGTTCGTATTGAAGATGACGTCGTTGTAACAAAGGATGGAGTAGAAATACTAACAAAGTTTACAAAAGAATTAGTTATTATTCCAACAAATAACTAGTTTTTTATATTAAATACCAGGTACCTCTGAGGGCAAAAACTACCCTAATAGAAGATAAGTGCCTGGTGTTTTTTTATGAAAAGATCCATTACTTTTGATATTAAAGCATAAAAAAAGCATCCCACACCATATTTTAAATGATGTGAAGATGCGGAGATGAAATTTAATACTGAGCTAAAAGTTCCTCAGGATTAACATATGGAAGACCTTGTGCCTCTGATACTGCCTGATATGTTACATGCCCTTCAAGTGTATTGAGGCCTTTCATAAGTGCGCTATTTTCTAAACATGCTTGTACATAACCCTTGTTTGCAATTTGCACTGCATAAGGAATTGTAACATTTGTTAAAGCCATAGTTGATGTACGTGGAACTGCTCCTGGCATATTTGCTACCGCGTAGTGAACAACTCCGTGTTTCTCGTATGTTGGATTATCGTGGGTTGTTATACGATCTGAACTCTCAAAAATTCCTCCTTGGTCGATAGCGATATCGACAATAACAGAGCCAGGTTTCATTGATTTAATTGCTTCTGTTGTAACAAGTTTCGGTGCTTTAGCTCCTGGAATTAATACAGCACCAATAACAAGATCAGAATCTCTAACTGATTCTGCAACGTTGAATGGATTTGAGATTAATGTTTGAACATCACGACCGAATAAATCGTCCAATTGCCCAAGGCGTAGTGGACTTAAATCAATAATTGTAACATTTGCGCCCATACCTATTGCTATACGAGCAGCGTTTGTTCCAGCGATACCACCGCCAATAATTGTAACTTTGCCACGAGAAACTCCTGGTACACCACCAAGTAGAATACCCATTCCACCATTGGTTTTTTCTAAGAATTGCGCACCAATTTGAGTAGCCATACGTCCTGCTACCTCACTCATAGGCGTCAACAATGGTAATGAATTATTTGGTAACTGAACAGTTTCATAGGCAATGCCAACAACTTTGTTTTTCATCAATGCTTGAGTTAATTCTGGTTCTGGAGCTAAATGTAAATATGTAAACAAAATCAGACCTTCATGGAAATATCCATATTCTGATGCAATTGGTTCTTTTACTTTCATAACCATATCTTGAGCCCAAGCTTCAGCTGCTGTTGATACAATTTTTGCACCAGCATCTTTGTAATCTTTATCCGTGAATCCCGATCCAAGTCCTGCTCCGGTTTCAATATATACTACATGCCCAAAAACCGATAAGTTAACAACACTAGCTGGTGTCATAGCTACGCGGTTTTCATTGTTTTTTATTTCCATTGGTACTCCTATTTTCATGGGAAGACCCTCCTTTGTAATATAATTAATGTGATTAAATAATCTTATCTTTATTTATAAAATATTGAAAGCAAACCTATTCTATCAGATATAATTGAAAATGGCTAAAATTATTTTATAATGCATTAGAGACTATAAGTATAAACGGTGGTGATGAGATTTGAAAATATCAAAAAGGGATAAATTTGAAAAATATGGACTCGAGGCTGTCCCAGATTCTCTTAAACAATCAACTTGGAAAGAGTTTGCGATTATTGCATTTGCTTTTTCTGTAAATGCAGGTAACTTCATAGTTCCTGCTTTAGCAGTTATGCAAGGAAATCTCCCCTGGATTGCTGCTTTATCTGCGGTTTGGATTGGTGCTGTTTTGGCATTCTTTTGTGTATCTGCTTTATCAATGCCAGGTGCTCTATATGGTCTTCCTGGGCAATATATTTTGAGGGCTTTTATTGGTACATGGTTGGCAACAAAAATTGCATCACCCATACGTGGTTTAACCTCTCTATATTGGTTTAGTGTACAAACAATTGGAGGAACTTTTATTCTCCAAGCTGTAATTTTGCACTATCTAAATGTCCAAATTCCTTTTGCACTGTTAGCTATTTTAATAGCAAGTTTAATGGCCTTTTTAGCACTTGTTGGATATAATGCTGTTAAAAAAGTGACCAGATTATTTTTGCCAGTGTTAATTATTGGTCAAGGTCTCATGCTCTATGTAATTTTTACAGAAATACCTATTACAAATACACGTGTATCATCTGAGGCTTCGATGCACTGGGGTGTATTTTTCTTTTATATGAGTTTGGCCTTTGTTCAGTATATTTCAGGAGTGAGTGCTTCTAGTGATATGACTCGTTATGCAAAATCTGTCCGGCAAGGTTTTGCCGGCATGTTTTTTGGCAATTCAGCGGGCTATTTCATAACCGCATTAATTGGAACGTTAGTGGCTACTCACTTCCAATCGATAAATCCTTTTGTTGTATTAAGTGAGTTAGCGGTTAATCCATTTATAGGTCTTTTCATAACACTCAGCGGGTTACTAGCCATGATTTCTATTAATATTGGAAATGCATACACTGGTGGTTTTAGTTTACTAAACACTTGGCCTGCTCTTGGAAGAATAAAAAGTGCTTTATTATTTGGAGTTGTTGGAATTATATTAAGTTGTTTCCCAAGTCTATCTACTGAAGCCGCCTCCATCATTTCGTTGCTAGGAGCTGGAATTGTTCCTTTATCAGCAATTATTGTTATTGATTATTTATGGATTAAAAAGGGAGTTATCTCCGAAGAACAACTAATAAATGTAATTAGTGGATCTTATAAATTAAACTTAGCAGCAGTCCTAACATTTGTAACCATGAGCATCGTGTACCTGCTAATCCCGAAAGAGTTCTCGCCTGGAATGTTGGTCTTTATACTCACTTCATTATTATATCTATTGCTTAAACAATATTTGGACACAAATAGAAGATAATACAAATAAATTTTGTTGAAAAAGCAGGAAATAATTATAATAATGCTGAATTAAGTAACGTAAGATATCTTAAGGGGGAATCCAATTGATGCTTTCATACAAAAATATTTTAGTAGCTGTTGACGGATCTAAAGAAGCTGAATGGGCTTTCAAAAAATCTATTGATATTGCCAAACGTAATAACGCGACTTTGAATCTAGCAAACATTATTGATACAAGATCATTTGCAGCCATTGAGGCGTATGATCGTTCCATTGCTGATCGTGCACAATCTTTCGCTGATGAGTTACTTGGTAACTATAAGAAAGAGGCAGAAGCAGCAGGAGTTACCAAGGTAAATGTGATTGTTGAATATGGTTCTCCTAAGACGATGATTGCTAGAGAACTATCTACAAAAGTAACTGCAGACCTTATTATTTGTGGAGCTACTGGTTTAAGTACGGTTGAACGTTTTCTAATCGGTAGTGTTTCTGGACATATTGTCCGGGCTGCGAAATGTGACGTACTGGTTGTTCGAACAGAAGAAAAAGAATAAAGAAAAAAAGGGCTGTCCTAAAAGTCAAAGAAAAATGACTTTTAAGGGCAGCCCTCTTTTGATATAAAAATGATGCTACCGATTCTCGTTACAACGCACTTTCATGTTTCGAAGCTAGCGCAGCGATGCAGAAACAGGCGG